>JAEULI010000123.1 GCA_016793845.1 Sphingosinicella sp. | reverse complement strand
AATCTCCATGACAATTGGGTCAGGAGTGCTCGAAATGCGTGTTCACAAGGCAAGTTTGATGGCGGGTATGCTGGTTGCAGCCGTCCTCGCCGGCCCGGCGATGGCACAGGACCGCGACCGTGACGGGCCTCGCCCGCAGCGCGAGCGCGGTATGCAGGTCAATCGCGAGGCGCCGCGCGCACCCGATGCAAGGCCGCCGCGGGTTGTCCAGCCGGAACGTGGCCAAGAACGCGGTCAGATCCGCCGGATCGAGACGCCGGAACCCCGCCAATCGCGCGTGGAAGCGCCGCGGCAGGCGGAGGCCGTGCAGCAGCGCTTGAACGGTGTGATCGGCCGCGACAATCAGCGTTACGGCGACAACAACCGCGACAATAACCGCAATCAGGGCCGTGACTGGAACAACCGCGACCGGGACGGCCGCGACGGCAATCGCCGCGACTGGGATCGAAACCGCGACCGGAACGACAACCGAAACGACAACCGAAACTGGGACCGGAATCGGGATCGTGATAACGATTGGCGCGACCGGGACAAAGATCGGGACCGTGATCGCGATCGTTGGCGGGATAACGACCGTAACCGCGATAGGGATCGTGATCGCTGGCGCGACCACAATCGGCGCCCTGTCGTGATCGTGCGCCCCAGCCCCAGCTACCGTTATCGTCCGCACTGGTGGGGTTCGAGCGCCTTTTACTTCGATAACCGCTATTACGGTCACTACGACTACGATTCCTGGTATCGTCCCGGCTACGGCTTCTACGGTTCGCAGTACGGCAGCGGCTGGGCGTTGCTCGATCCGTGGCTCCGGCAAGACCCGGCGGCGAAGCACTGGGTGATGTGGAACTTCGATCGCAACCGCAACGGCCAGCTTTCGAAGGACGAGGCCCGTCGTGCCAACCGCGAGTTCGCTCGGCTGGCAGACCGCAATCGCGACGGCTACCTGAACGACGGAGAGATCCGCTTCGGTGTCGAAGAACTGCGGGACGAGTACCGGTACAGCTTCAACTACTAGGCTGCGATCGTTTCAGGCCTTTTCAGCCTGAAACGATCAGGCTCCGGGGTAGGCGATCGAGACGACCTCAAGCTCCTGCACGCCCCCGGGCAGGCGGACGCTCCTCAGGTCTCCGATCGCCGCACCCTTGAGGGCGATAGAGAGCGGTGCTCGCCATGAAATATGGCCGCGCGGCGTGTCCGTCTCATCCTCCCCCACGATCGTGATCGTGCGTTGCCGGTCGTCCTCATCGGCGACGGTGACGGTGGCACCGAAGAATACCCGCGACTTGTCGGGCTGCTTCGCCGGATCGACGACGCGGGCATTTTTCAGCCGCTTCGAAATGCGGGTCAGTTCACGGTCGATCTCGCGCAGCCGCTTGCGGCCATAGAGATAGTCGCCGTTTTCCGAGCGGTCGCCATTGCCTGCCGCCCACGAGACGATTTCGACGATCTTCGGCCGCTCGACCTCGAAGAGCGCACGGTGCGCCTCGATGAGCGCCTTCATGCCCGCGGGCGTGATGTAGTTGGGGATATCAGCCATTTTTCCAGCGATCGTCTCAACCGGGGCGATTCTTGCCGATCCACGCCGAGAGCGTGTTGGTGGAAGGCTGGCCCGCGCGCGCGGGATTGAGCCGATCGTAGACCACGGCGTTTTCCAGCACGGCGCGCACGTAGCCGCGCGTCTCGGTGAACGGGATTTCCTCCACCCAGCGCACGGCATCGACGCTCGGTAGCCGGGGGTCGCCGTTCGCAGTGATCCACTTGCGCACATTGCCCGCCCCGGCGTTGTAGGAGGCGATAGCGAGCATGTGGTTGCCGCCCCACTGGTCAACGAGGTTGAGGTAATAGGTCGATCCGAGCTGGACGTTGTAGTCGGGGTCTCCGGTCAGCGCCTCGGGGCGATAGGTCGTGCCCATCTTGCCCGCCGTCTCACGCGCCGTGCCCGGCATCAGCTGCATCAGGCCGCGCGCACCGGCGCGGCTGACAGCGGTGGGATCGAAGCGGCTTTCCTGGCGGGTGATCGCGTGGATCATCGTCCAATTGCTTGTCAGCACGCCGCCGACGGGCAGCTGCGGGTAAGCGAAACGCAGGATCGCGGGAGGCCCGTCCACCATTTCGCCGCGGCTCGCGATCAGCGCATAGTCGGCGCGGCCGAGCTGCTGCGCGAGTTCGCTGACAAGGAATTCGCGCGCTGAGGTCTTCGCACCGTCTGCGAGCGTTTTCAGGAACAATGTCTGCTTCGCCCGGTCGCCGGCCATGCCGAGCAGGCGGGCAGCCTCGACACGGTCGTCCGCTGCGAACGCCTGACGCTCGGGTGTCGGCACGGCGGGATCAGCGGTTGCGGGAATCGAGAGCGGCCTGTTCAGGCGTTCGGCGGCGAGCTGGCCATAGAAGGTGAGGGGGAAACGTGCCGCGGTTTCAAGATTGCGGTTGGCGTCGATGGTGAGCCCGGCAGCCTCTGCGGCGCGTCCTGCCCAATAGTGCCCGCGCGATCGCGTGCCCGCGAATGCAGCAGCAGCAGCGAAATTCTCGAAGTGGCGGACAGCGTCGCGCGCACGGTTCAGCTTGTGGAGCGCCGTCCATCCCGCCAGCCATTCGAGGCTGGTGAAGGTATCGCGCTCTGCCCCGCTATAGCTGGTCAGCGCGCGGTCGAAAGCGAAGCCGCCATGATTGTGGGCGATCTCGAAGGCGAGGCTGTCCTGATTGTCGTTCACCGCGCCGCGCGCCGCCGCCAGCACCTCGGTCATCCAGGCGTTGCGGTCTCCCGCGCTGCCGGGTGCGATTTCGGCGCGTGCAAGAAGTTGGCGCGCGGCAAGGCTGTTGCCGCTGGCGCGCAGGAAGGCGCTGCGGTCGGCGATGAGGCCGGGGTCGTTCTCGAAACCGGTGCCGAGCTTGCCGATCGCGAGGTTGGCATCCACTGCCGCAGGTGCCGAGGCGGCGCCCTTCGCAGCCGCCGCCCGCTGGAGCGCAATGCGCGCTTCTGCAAGCGTGCGGTCGCTGCCCGACAGGAAGGTCAGCATTCGCGTTGCGGTGGAGAGATCGCGCAGCCAGAGCAGCCGGTCCATGCGGAACACATGATCATCACGGCTGAGGATGCCGCCGAACGCCGCGAGGAACTGGTTTTCAAGCGCGGGGCCGATGCCGCCCATGCGCCACGCCTGCTTGGCTTCCGTATTGGCGGCGTTGGTCATGCCCGCCGCCATCAGCGCTTCGGCGTGGCGGAAGCGGCCGATGCCCGAAAGCGGCGGCAACGCGCGGAAGAAGGAGAGCCGCGCTGCCATCGGCGTCGTGTCGCTGATCGTGCCCTCGGCGCGGCGGCGCAGGTCGTCGGCGCCCGGCCAGTCTGCGTTGGCGCGCAGGAATTCGGAGAACTCGGAGAACGTGGCCGCGTATTCCGGGCGTCGCAGCCGATCCCACACCAGCAGCTTCTGCGCGGTCGGCGAGCCGCTGACACCCATCGCGGAGACGGGGCGGAACTCGCGGCGGGCCTGTGCTTCCAGACCCGCCTTCAACGCATCCGCATCAACACGAGACTGGGCAACGGCGGGCGGCGCGGCGAGCGTAGCTGCCGAAAGCAGGGCAAATCGCAGAAGAACGCTGGTAATACTGGACACAGACTTTCCGAGCCTCCTATGACGCCACAAACAGGCCGACTGCGGCCGACGCGTGCAACGGTGCAGCAGTGGCGCGCGAGGAGGCAACGGGCGAGAGTAGCATGACAGCGAGATTTTACGGTTCCATTCCGGCACTTGTCACCCCGTTCCGCGACGGGTCGGTGGATTTTGCCACCTTCGAGGCGTTTGTGGACTGGCAGATCGCCGAAGGCAGCACCGGCCTCGTGCCCTGCGGCACCACCGGCGAATCGGCCACGATGACGATCGACGAGCATAATGCCGTGATCGCCGCCTGCATCAAGGCGGCCGCCGGCCGCGTGCCGGTGATCGCGGGCTGCGGCTCCAACGACACGGCGTGCGCGGTTTCGCACGTCCGCCACGCCGAGAAGGCGGGGGCGGATGCGGCGCTCGTCGTCAGCCCCTACTACAACAAGCCCAATCAGGAGGGGCTTTACCGCCACTTCAAGGCGGTCGCCGAGGCGACCAGCCTGCCGATCATCCTCTACAACATTCCTGGACGCAGCATCGTCGACATCGCACCTGCGACGATGAAGCGGCTTTCCGAAATCCCGAACATCGCCGGTGTGAAGGACGCGACCGGCGTGCTTCAGCGCATTTCCGAACAGCGCCTTTCCTGCGGCACCGACTTCATCCAGCTTTCGGGCAACGACGACATGACACTCGGCGTCATGGTTTCGGGCGGGCACGGTTGCATCTCGGTGACGGCGAACGTCGCCCCGCGTCTGTGTGCCGATTTCCAGACGGCCTGCCGCGAAAAGCGTTGGGACGATGCGCTCGCGCTTCAGGACCGGCTCTATCCGCTGCACGCCGGCCTCTTCTCGGACGCAAGCCCCGGCCCGGCGAAATATGCGCTTTCGAAGCTCGGCAAGCTGCGCGAAGAGCTGCGTCTGCCGATGGTTCCGGCCGGCGAGGCCGCTCGGCGCATTGTGGATGCTGCGATGGCCCATGCCGGGATCGCCTGATGGTGCGCCCGCAACGGGCAGGCAGTTTCAGCAAGGTCAAGACCGTCGCTGAAAACCGCAAGGCCCGCTACGAATATGCGATAGAAGACGTCTTCGAGGCCGGTATCGCGCTGACCGGCACCGAGGTGAAGTCGCTGCGCTTCGGCGAGGGCACGATCGCGGAGTCCTATGCCGAGGTGAACGGCGAGGAAGTGTGGCTGATCAACGCCAACATCCCCGAATTCAGCCACGGCAACCGCTTCAACCACGAGCCGCGCCGGCCCCGCAAGCTGCTGCTGCACAGCCGCGAAATCGCCAAGCTGCACGGTGCCGTCGCCCGGCAAGGGATGACATTGGTGCCGCTCTCCATATATTTCAACGAACGGGGTCGTGCGAAGGTCGAACTGGCGCTCGCCAAAGGCAAGAAGCTGCACGACAAGCGGGCGACAGAGCGCGACCGGGACTGGAAGCGCGATCAGGCGCGCATCCTCAGGGATCGCGGTTAGGGTTTTCGATGCGGCTCATAAAGTGGCTGAAGGAAAAGCGCCCCTCGCGCGAGGCGATGTTGGAAAACCGCTGGATGCGGCCGTTCGCCAATACCATCGGCAATCCTGTCATCTGGCATTTCAACCGCAAGTCGGTAGCGCGCGGCGTCGCGCTCGGCATGTTCTTCGGGCTCTCGATTCCCTTCGCGCAGGCGCCTGCCGCGGCGCTGTTCGCCGTGCCGTGCCGCGCGAACCTGCCGGTGGCGGCCTTTGTCACCTTCATCTCGAACCCGCTTACGACGCCCTTCATCTATCTCGGGGCCTACGAGATCGGGCGCTGGATGTTGCGGATTCAGGATGGCGGCCTCGCCAACATGAATGCCGATCACTGGTTCGAGGAATTGAGCGTGGTGCTCACCAATGCGCCGCTGCCTACCGCGATCGGCCTGTTCACGATCGCCACGCTGGGCGCGGTGATCGGCTACCTCGGCATTCATGGTATATGGCGGCTGTGGATTCACCAGCGGATGGAAGCGCGGCGGAAGCGGGATGCGCGGCGGACGGGAGACGGCGATGGACGGGTTCCGGGAAAAGCTGGTTGAAACCAAGAAGGCGTGGGCGCGTGCCGGACGCCTGCTGACGGGCAAGACCGCCGAACACGGCATCGATCGCCTGCCGCCGGGGCAGCGGCTTGTGGAAAACTGGCCGGTGCTCGATCTCGGCATCCAGCCTGATGTAGCGAAAGCCGACTGGCAGCTTGTGATCGACGGCGCTGTCGAAAATCCCGTGACATGGGACTGGGGTGCCTTCCTCGCGCAGCCGCAGGTCGAGGACGTCTCCGACATCCACTGCGTCACGCAGTGGTCGCGCTACGACAATCGCTGGAACGGCGTATCGACGCGTCATATCGCCGATGTCGTGAAGCCGCTCAGTGGGGTGAAGCACGTGCTCTTCACCAGCTACGACGGCTACACAACGAATGTCGAATACGCGCACTTTCTCGAAGAGGACTGCCTCGTCGCGCACACGCACGATGGCGCGCCGATCAGCCGTGAACACGGCGGCCCGGCCCGGCTGGTGATCCCGCGCTACTATTTCTGGAAAAGCCCCAAGTGGCTGAAGCGCATCAGCTTCACTGCCGAAGACAAGCCAGGCTTCTGGGAAGTGCGCGGCTACCACAATGTCGGCGATCCGTGGCTGGAGCAGCGCTACAGTTAAACGTTTGTATAACGGAGTCGGCTGTTCATCGAATGGTCGCTCCGCGCGCACGCGCGGGCCGGTTAGGCTTCCGGTATGCTCATCTGCTTCAGGGACTATCCATTATGAAGACCATTTTTCTGTGTGCTGCTTCTGCGGCCGCGCTCCTTGCCGCGCCGACGCTTGCCGCTGACAAGCCGGAAATCGGCAGCTGGGGCTTCGACGAAGCGGGCATGGACCGCGGCATCGCAGCCGGCGAAGACTTCACCGGCTTTGCGGGCGGTACGTATCTGCGCAACCTCGAGATTCCCGCTGACCGTTCGAACTATGGCATGTTCACCAAGCTCCGCGACCTCAGCCAGGAGCGTACGCGCACGATCATCGAAGGCGCCGCCGCAAGCCAAGCCGGCAAGGGCTCGGTCGGCCAGAAGGTCGGCGACTACTACGCCAGCTTCCTCGACGAGGCGGCGATCGAGGCCAAGGGGATGACGCCTGTGAAGGCCGAGCTGGATGCGGTCGCCGGTATCAGCTCGAAGGCCGCGTTTGCAGCCGCGCTCGGCGAGGCGCTGCGCAGCTACGGTCCGTCGCCGTTCCTCTACTACATCAATCAGGATGAGAAGGCGCCCGACCGCTACGTGCCGGTCTTCTATCAGGGCGGCATTGGTTTGCCCGATCGCGACTACTACCTTGTCGACAATCCGGCGTACGTGGAGGCGCGCGCCAAATACAAGGCGCACATTGCGCGGATGTTCGTGCTTTCCGGCGTTTCGGCTAGTGAAGCGGCGAAGAAGGCCGCCGCCATTTATGACCTCGAACACAAATTTGCCGAGGTGCACTGGACCGTCGTCGACAGCCGCGATTCCGACAAGGCCTACAACAAATGGAATAAGGCAGATTTCGCCGCGAAGGCGCCGGGCTTCGACTGGAACGCCTTTTTTGCCGCGGCAGGTCTCGGCAGCCAGAGCGAATCCATCGTCAGCCAGCCGAGCAGCTTTGCGGGCATGGCGAAGATCATGGGTGAGGCCGACATGGCCACGCTACGCGACTGGCTCGCCTTCAAGACCCTGAAGGACGCAGCGCCGTTGCTGCCCAAGGCCTTCGTCGACGAGAACTTTGCATTCGAGGGCACGACGCTGTCGGGCACCCCCGAAATCCAGCCGCGCTGGAAGCGGGGCGTCGATTCGGTGAACAGTGCGCTCGGAGAGGCGGTGGGAGAGCTCTACGTCGCCCGATACTTCACGCCGGAGGCGAAGGCACAGGCGGACGCGCTCGTCCGCAACCTTATCGCTGCGATGGACGCGCGCATTGCAAACCTCTCGTGGATGACTCCCGAGACGAAAGTGAAGGCCCGCGCCAAGCTTGCCGCGTTCAAGCCGAAGATCGGCTATCCGGTGAAGTGGATCGATTATTCGGCGCTCAAAATCGAATCCGGCGACGCCTTCGGCAATGCGAAGCGCGCGGCTGCGTTCGAATACGATCGCAACCTCGCCAAGCTCGGGAAACCCATCGATCACGATGAGTGGTTCATGACGCCGCAGACGGTGAACGCCTACGCGAACCCCACGATGAACGAGGTCGTGTTCCCCGCCGCCATCCTGCAGCCGCCGTTCTTCGATCCGAACGCCGATCCGGCGGTCAACTATGGCGCGATCGGCGCGGTGATCGGCCACGAGATCACGCACCATTTTGACGATCAGGGCCGCAAGTACGATCCCACCGGCAAGCTTGCCGACTGGTGGACGCCCGAGGACGTGAAGCGCTTCAAGGTCTACACCGACCAGGTCGTCGCGCAGTACGGCGCCTACGAGCCGCTTCCCGGCGCACACATCAACGGCGAACTGACGCTGGGCGAGAACATCGCCGACATCGCCGGCCTCACCGTCGCCTACGACGCCTACAAGGCGTCGCTCGGCGGGAAGCCCGCGCCCGTCGTGGGCGGCTTCAGTGGCGACCAGCGATTCTTCCTCGGCTACTCGCAGATCTGGCGGCAGAAGTACCGCGACGCCCAGCTGCAGCAACAGCTCGCGACCGATCCCCACACGCCCGGAAACTGGCGTCCGACAGCCGTGCGCAACCTTGATGCCTGGTATCGGGCCTTTGGCGCGAAGCCGGGCCAGAAGCTTTACCTGCCCGAAGATCAGCGCATCCGCATCTGGTAAGCCTTGACGCGTGGGAGCCGTCCCGTCATGGACGGCCCCAGTGTCGGGGAGTGGCGCAGCCTGGTAGCGCATCTGGTTTGGGACCAGAGGGTCGCAGGTTCGAATCCTGTCTCCCCGACCACCTTTTCAATATCTCCTTTTTTGCGCTGCCGAACTCGTCCCCCTCTGCTGTTCGCGCCAGCATTTGGCGATTTCCTTGTGCGCTTCCGGCTGGTATCAGCGGCGCTGGTCAGGTTCGGAAATATGACGGGCGAGCACTGCTTCCCGTGTGGTGTTATGGGAAGCGTATGGCCGAAACCTTTTCCGCGGCGGGACCACCGCGTGTCCAGTTGGCGCTGCCGCCAACGCTGGAAACAGCGCTCCGTTCAAGCCTCGATGCAGCTGGCGTCGGCCACGTGCGGATCGACGTCTCCGCGCTCTTCGCGGCGCCGCTGGCGAAGCTGCCGCTGATCGTTGCCGCCGAAGCCGGCCTTGTCGCCGGGACGGAGCAGCCTTTGGCGGATATCGGAATTCTATCCAAAACTGCACCAGTTATAGTCATTCTGGACGACGATGCGTTGGACGACGCGATATCCGTTATGGATATTGAAGGTGTCGAACTGGCCGTATGGCCGCTGGAGGCCGAGGACATCTTGAGCATTCTTGAACGCATCGACATCGGGCAGGGCTATGCAGCGGGTGTTCGCGAGACGGGACGCGATGCCTTTGTGCAGATCGGTATGCTGAGCGATGAAGTGAGCCGCATCGCCGATCAGCTCGCACGCCTCGCCAGCATGAAGGAGGGGCCGATGCTGCCGGCGGTCGCAACAGACCGCAGCGCCGCCGAGACCGCACGGAGCCTTCGGGAGATCATCCGCAAGCGGCAGGTGCGCAAGCAGTTCTTTCCGGCCGAACTCTTCGCCGATCCGGCGTGGGACATCATGCTCGACCTTGCCGCCGCCCGGCTGGAAGGCAAGCAGGTGAGCGTTTCCAGCCTGTGCATCGCCGCCGATGTGCCGACAACGACGGCGCTCCGCTGGATCAAGGGCATGACCGACGCCGGGATGCTGGCGCGGCGCAGCGACCCCGGGGACGGACGCCGGAGCTTCATCGACCTTTCCGACGAAGCGGCGGAGGCGATGGAGCGCTACATAGCGCTCGTCGACGGCGGCGCGATCTGAAGCGCGCCGAGGCTAGAAGGGCAGCAGGCTCTTCTTCTTGGAAAAGCGCAGGTAGCCGGCATTGACACCGAGCCGCCAGCCGACGCCGAGCTTGATCGGAACGATCACCACATCGCCGCGCTGCACATACTGGGCGGAAAGACCGCCAATGATGTAGGCCTTGCCCTCAGCCGCGGGATAAGCGCGGAACAGCTCCTCGGTATCGTAGAGCTTGTAGATGAGAATGAACGTCTTGCTGCCATCGGCGCCGACATCGAAACCCACGGACGGCCCGCGCCAGTAGATCGGCTGCTCGCCTTCCACCTTGTGGTAGAGCTTGCCCTCGCCATAGCGCACACCGACGCCGATGGCGCCGCCGCCCTCGCGTCCGGCGATGTAAGCGTTGGGCTGGCCGAGATCCTTGAAGATCGTTTCGATCATGCGCGCGAGGCCTTCCGCGCCGCGCCCGAAGACGTTCTCGGCAGCAGTGAGCACCTCGCTCTGGCTGAACACGGGCTGCAGGTCGCCGTCACCGACGACGCCGGGCGCGGCATTGGTGGCGGGCGCTGCGGGAACGCCACTTTGCGCCGAGGGCGGCGGAGGCGGCGGGGTCGTAGACGCTTGGGCCACGGGTGCGGTCGATGGCGGCACTTCGGCCGACATCGTGCCATAGGCAGCTTCGCTCCCCGGAATTGGTGCCAGATCGGCATTGGCATCCTGCGCGTGCGCCGTCGCCGCCAGGAGCATCATCGAGAACACTGCCAATCCGGCCCTGCCCATGCGAAACATCAACGTGTGTCTCCCGCTTCATTGTCGGTTTCGGGCAGACCATGCGACGGGGAGTCCCCGAAATCAATGGCGCCTGCCGAGGCGTTACTTGAAAGCCGCACGGCTGAACCCCGCTTGAACCGCAGATACTTAGAATGCGTCACACCCTTGTCACCCGGTGCGTGGCATGTTGAAATATGCCTCAAATGCGTCCGACTCGGCAGCGGACGGCGATACTGGGGAGAGAAACGTGACGTTGCAGGATGATATTGCACGCGTTTCGGTACGCACCATGAGTGACATTCGCCCCGCTTCGGAAGCGCTGCGCGACATGGTGGAGCGCAACGCGCCCACGTTCCGGATCGCGATCACCGACAATATCTGCTCGAAGCGGCCCATGGTGGATGACGAGGGGAATACGCTCTCTTCGGAAGTCTTCGGCTTCGTGAGCGACGAGGAGCGACAGTGGAGCGAGCACCGCGTCGCGCTCAGCTCTCCGCTGCTTCGCGCCTGCCGCTATGAAAGCGAGCCGTTCTGGGCGAACGAGGAGGGCTTCCGCACACAGCAGCCGAATCCGTACCTCGACGGCATCGACCTCTCGAACTTCGACAAAAGGGCGATGTGCCACGCCGCCGTGGTGATCCCGGTGCATCTGCCGTTCGGCCAGATCGGCGTCGCGGTGATCGGATCGGCGCGGAATCAGAGCGACCTTTCAGAGGTTTACGAGAATTTTGCCGACGAGTGGGCCGTATGGGTCCACCGTTTCCTCGCGGGCTATGTGAAGCTGATGCGCACGCGCAAATGGCTGCCGATGGACTGCCAACTCACCAAGCGCGAGGTCGAGTGCCTGCGCTGGGCAGCAGTGGGCAAAACCGACAAGGAGATCAGCCTGATCCTTGCGCGGAGCCACGCCACCGTGCGTTTCCACATCCAGAACGCGGGCGAGAAGCTGGACGCGGTGAACCGCAGCCAGACGATCTTCAAAGCCGCGCAGCTCGGCTATCTCGGCCTAGCTGCTTAAGCCGATCCTTCGCGAAGTAGGCGAAGTAGAGGCCAAGACGGAATATTCGGTGCGCGTCGGCGCCGATTGACGGCCGATACGCTTCAAAGAGCAATCGGCACTCTCTTCACAGGATTTCCTATTTGGGAAGAGGGCCGAAGCCGCCGCCGCCGGGGGTTTCGATTTCCACGGCATCACCGACCTGAACCTCGGCGCGCGCCGTGGCGGCGAGGGGTTCGATCGCCCCGTTTGCGCGGATGACGCGGCCTGCGCCGGGTTTTGCGTCCGCGCCGCCAGACAGGCCGAAGGGCGCGACGCGGCGGCGGTTGGCGAGAAGGCTGACGGTCATCGGTTCGAGGAATTTGAGGCGGCGGATGACACCGTCGCCGCCCTTATGGCGACCTGCACCGCCTGAGCCGGGACGGATACGGAAGGATTCGAGGCGGACGGGGAAGCGGAGTTCGAGGATTTCGGGGTCGGTGAGGCGACTGTTGGTCATGTGGGTCTGTACAGCGTCGGCGCCGTCGAAGTCCGGGCCTGCGCCCGCGCCGCCCGCGATCGTCTCGTAATACTGGTGGCGGGCGTTACCGAACGTGAGGTTGTTCATCGTGCCCTGCGCGGCCGCCATCACGCCGAGCGCGCCGTAGAGCGCATCGCAGATGACCTGGCTGGTTTCGACGTTCCCTGCGACCACCGCCGCGCCCGCCGTGGGATTGAGCATCGTGGCTTCGGGGACGATGAGTGTGATCGGGCGCAGGCAGCCCTCGTTCATCGGGATCTCGTCGTCGACAAGCGTGCGGAACACGTAGAGCACAGCGGCGCGGCAGACCGAGAGCGGCGCGTTGAAATTGTCGGGAAGCTGGGCGCTGGTGTTGGTGAAATCGACCGTGGCCGAACGGCTTGCATGATCGACGGTGACGCGGACTTCGACCGCTGCGCCATTATCCATTTCGTAGCGGAAGTGGCCGTCCGACAGCGCGCCGATCGCTTGCCGCACGGCGGCCTCGGCATTGTCCTGCACGTGGCGCGTGTAAGCCTCGACCGTATCGAGGCCGAATTCGGCGATCATGGCGCGGAGTGCATCGCCGCCGCGCGTGCAGGCGGCGACCTGTGCCTTCAGATCGGCGATATTCTGGGCAGGATTTCGCGCCGGATAGGGGCCGGATGAGAGCGTTTCCCGCGTCTCGGTTTCGCAAAACGCACCGACCGAGACGAGCAACTGGCTGTCGAAGAGGACGCCTTCCTCGTCCAGTGTCTTCGAATCCGGCGGCATCGAACCGGGCGTGAGCCCGCCGATATCGGCCTGATGGCCGCGCGCCGCCGTGTAGAACAGAATGTCGCCGCCGTCGGCGCGCGCGAACACGGGCGCGACGACGGTGACGTCCGGCAGGTGCGTGCCGCCGTTCATCGGGTTGTTGAGCGCGAAGGCGTCTCCGGGGCGCATCCGCCCGCCATGGGCGCGGATGACGGCGCGTACGCTATCGCCCATCGAGCCGAGGTGGACGGGCATGTGCGGCGCGTTGGCGATGAGGCCGCCTTCGAGATCGAACAGCGCGCAGGAGAAATCCAGCCGCTCCTTGATGTTCACCGAGTGCGCGGTCGTCTGGAGCGCGATGCCCATTTCCTCGGCGATGGCCATGAAGCGGTTGTTGAAGATCTCGACCATCACTGAATCGGCATCGGTTCCGAGCGCGCGCTGCGTGGACAGGGGCACGACGCGGCGGAGGATGAGGTCGCCGCCGTGCGAAACCTCGCCGCACCAGCCCGCGTCGATGACGGTGGTTGCGCCGTCCTCAAGGATCACGGCGGGGCCGTTTATGGCCTCGCCCGGCACGAGGGCGCCGCGCGCGAGAACGGGGGCTTCGGTGGGCTTGCCGTCCACGATCATCGTGCAGGTGGAGGCGCCCTGCGCCGCGCTTTCCACGCGGATGGGCGGCGCGGGCCAATGGCCGACAGCTTCCACGCTCACCGCCTCGATCACCAGCGCGCCGCCAGGCATAACGTAGCCGAAGCGGGCGCGGTGCTCGGCCTCGAAGGCGCGACGCATGACATCAGGCGCGGCGAGGGGGAGGGAGAGGCCGCTATCGGCGCCGGCGTAGCGGAGCTCGGCGCGGCGGGCGACGGAAGCGCCCGCGAGGTCGTCCGCCTGTGCCGCGAGCGCGGTGCGGGCGTCGGCTTCGAGCGTGTCGGCGAGAGTCTCGGCGGCGGCAATGCCTTCGTCCAGTGGAGCGCCGAGCGTGCGTTCGCGCAAGGTGGTGAGGTCGGCAAGGCCCATGCCGAGCGCCGAGAGCAGCCCGGCGAGGGGGTGCACGAAGACTTCGCCGATGCCGAGCGCGTCGGCGACCTTGCAGGCGTGTTGCCCGCCCGCGCCGCCGAAACTCGAAAGCGTGCAGGTGGTGACATTGTGGCCGCGCTGGATCGAGATTTGCCGCACGGCCTTGGCCATGTCGTCGACGGCGATGGCAATGAAGCCCTCCGCGAGCGCCGCGCCGGTGATCGGGCGGCCGGAGGCGGCGGAAACTTCGGCGGCGAGGGTGTCGACGTGGCGGACGACGGCGTCGCGATCGAGCGGTTCGCCGCCGCCGGGGCCGAAGATCGCCGGGAAATGCGCGGGCTGGATACGGCCGAGATAGATGTTGCAATCGGTGATGGTGAGCGGCCCGCCGCGCCGGTAGCTCATCGGGCCGGGGTTGGCGCCCGCCGATTCTGGGCCGACGCGCAGCCGCGTGCCGTCGAAGCGGCAGATCGAGCCGCCGCCGGCCGCGACGGTGTGGATCGCGAGCATCGGCGCGCGGATGCGCGTGCCGGCCACGATGGTTTCGTGCGTGCGCTCGAAGCTGCCGGTGTAGAGCGAGACGTCCGTGGAGGTGCCGCCCATGTCGAAGCCGACGACGCGGGTTATGCCTGCGGCCCCGGCCGTTTTCGCCATGCCGACGATGCCGCCTGCCGGGCCGGACAGGATGGCGTTCGCGCCGGTGAACGCGCCTTCGCCCGCAAGGCCGCCGCTCGATTGCATGAACATCAGGTGTGTCGCGGGATCGAGCTTTTCCGTCACCTGCCGCACGTAGCGGCGGAGCGCGGGGGACAGGTAGGCGTCGGCCACGGTGGTATCCCCACGTCCGACGAGTTTGATGAGCGGGGCGATTTCGTGACTGACGGAAATCTGCGTGAAACCAGCAGCTTCAGCGAGGTTTCTCAGACGTCGTTCATGGTCGGGGAAGCGGTAACCGTGCATCAGGACGATGGCGACAGCGTTGATGCCGCGTGCGCGGGCGGCGGCGAACCCTGCGGCGGCCTGCGCCTCGTCGAGCGTGTGGACGACTTCGCCGTCCGCCCCCACGCGCTCGTCGATCTCCAGCACCTCGGCATAGAGCGGCGACGGCTTCGTAACGGCGCGGGTGAACAGCTTCGGGCGGGCCTGATAGCCGATGGCGAGCGCATCCGCCAAGCCGCGCGTGATCGCGAGGAGAGTCGGCTCACCCTTGCGTTCGAGGAGCGCGTTGGTGGCGACGGTGGTGCCCATCTTCACCGACGCGACACGCGCGTCCGGCGCATGGCCGAGCAGGCGGGTGATGCCCGCGATGGCGGCGTCCGCGTACTGCTCCGGGTTTTCCGAAAGCAGCTTGGCGGTTTTCAGTGTGCCGTCAGGCGCGAGCGCGACGATATCGGTGAACGTGCCGCCGCGATCGATCCAGAATTGCCAGCCCTGCTGCTCCATGCAGGCTGGTTACAGGATGCCGCCGCCAAGCCAAAGCCGAACCGATGCAAGGATCAGCACGAAGATGTTGAGATTGCGGCCCGCGTTGCTGTCCGACAACGTACCGATGCCGGCGCCGAGCGCCGCGATGGGCAGCGCCAACCAGTTGACGAGGCCGATGAGCGGGAACAGGCCGATGATGCCGACAACGAGCGCGACAAGGCCGATGAGGACGGAGATGAGGTTCAGCATTCGGGTTCCAGTGTGTCGTTCGACTATGACACCAATTTAGGTTGGCTTCGCGTCTTGGCAAGATGCGTCCCGCAATGATCGACCCGATGGACCTTCGCGAGCTTCTGCTTGCTCACGCCCGCGCGCGGGAGAGCGTGACCTATGCCGAGGCGCTCGGAGCGTTCGGCTACAGCTTCTCCCGGCCGAAGATGCGGGCACTGTGCACGATTCTCGGCGACGTGGACGCCTATGCGCGCGGGCGCGGCGAGCCGGAAATGGCGGTGCTCGTCGTCCGCCAGTCGGACCGGCTGCCGGGGCAGGGCTGGTGGGTGGCGGGCGGCGCGGAAGGATACAAGGGCCTGTGGGAAGGCCCGGACGCGCGGCGGCATGTCACGAAGCTCCAGAAGCGCGTGTTCGACTATTGGGCGAAGCGCTGACGCCGATTGTCATCACCAATTCGGCATGTAAAGCTGCGCCATGAACTTCATGCAGCTCATCCAGTCTTTGGACGATTTGCTTTATGAGCTGATGAGCTGGCTGATCTTCTTTCCGCTTACGCTCTGGCGCACGATAACCCGCCCATTGGAAATGATGGCCTATGCCGGCAGGGAGCTGAGAGAGCTTCCCGAAAAGCAGTTCCGCGAAGCCTTGAGCCCACCGCTTTTCCTCCTGCTGGCGCTCCTGGTTTCCCACGCTCTTGAGCTGTCCGTGAACGGCAGCACCAATCTTATCCTTGCGGATAATCGTGGCCTGGCGAGGTTTGTTGATAGCGACACGAAGCTCCTGCTTCTCAGGCTGGCCATATTCTCGATTATACCCCTGCTCCTCGCGACGATCGTCGCGCGCGTCAGCAAATCGAAGCTCAGCGATGAAACGCTGAAAGCTCCTTTCTACGAACAATGCTATCCTGCCGCACCGTTTGCGCTGGCCATCGGCATCGGAACGCTTCTTCTCCACCGTGGCACGGTGTCGGCCGCTCTCGGCATCGCGATCATGCTCGCCGCGCTGATCGCTTATCTTGCGGTTCAGATTGTCTGGTTTCGTCGGCAGCTCGGCTGTGGCATTTTCAGGGCCGGTCTTTTGGCGGGATGTGCGATGATCGGAGGCCTTCTTTTCACATTCCTGATCGGAATTCTGCTCATCTGACCACGCAGCAGGGGACAAGAAATGCGCCGAACGACGTCGTTGGTTATTTTCGCAGGCCTTTGCGGCGCGACCTCCGCTTCCGCCGAAACACCATCCGACATTCGCGACCTTGTCGGCGCGCGCGCAGCCGGTGGGGAGACACAGCTTGAGGCGCGGGGGTATGCCAATGTCGGCGGCGCGACCGGCGACGATCGCAAATGGACATACTGGTGGAACGCCGGAACCCAGACCTGCGTCACCGTATCGACCGTGGATGGGCGCTATGAGGCGATCACGACCTCGCCGCCCGCCGATTGTCGCCGGACGGCTACGCCTCTGCCAGCAGAGCCGCGCCCGGTGCCCGGTGCCGGCGACGGCCAGCACTGGTTCGATATCGGGCTCGTCTGTTTCGGCGAAGGCAAGCGGCCAACGACGGCAACGCGTTATGGCTATACTTGGGATTTCGACAAGGGTCGGTATGTCTATGGCAACCGCACCGAACTCACGACGCAGGATTTCGATGCGTCCGTGATGATCCAGATCTGGGATGGTGGCGGACGCATCCGTCTGCCGAACAAGCTGATCCCGCCCATTCACTCACGGGGAGATCATGGGTGGTGGGAGCTGAACAATGTGTCCACCGGCCCGAATACGATCACAGCCGATTATCGCTTGAACGGACTGAACAAGCCCAAGCTCACCATCGACAGACGGTCTGGCCATATTTCGATCCGTGGCACGGCAGACTATGCCTTCATCGGAACGTGTGATTCCGCCGACAATCAGGAACGCCGCTTCTAGAAGCGGACGTCAAAGCTCCCGTGCCGAGAAGGTGTCGCACTTGTTTGGATCGCCGGTTTCGTAGCCGCGCTTGAACCAGGCCATGCGTTGCGCCGAGGTGCCGTGCGTGAAGCTGTCGGGAACCACATAGCCCTGCGACTGGCGTTGCAGGCGGTCGTCGCCGATGGCGTTCGCGGCGGTGAGGGCTTCCTCGATGTCGCCGGGTTCGAGCTGCTGCTGGACGGTGCGAGCCCAGAGGCCCGCGTAGCAATCCGCCTGTAGCTCCATCTTCACCTGCAGCGCATTGCCTTCCGCCTTGCTGACCCGCGCCTGCTGCTGGCGGAGTTCGTTCGAGAGGCCGGTGATCGTCTGGACGTGGTGGCCGACCTCGTGCGCGATGACATAGGCCTGCGCGAAATCGCCTCCCGCGCCGAGCTGCTTTTCGAGCTGATCGAAGAAGCTGGTGTCGATGTAGATCTTCTGGTCCGCCGGGCAATAGAACGGCCCGGTCGCGGACTGGGCAGTGCCGCAGCCGGACTGGCCCTGGCCCGCGTAGAAGACGAGCGTCGGCTCCGGATAGTCCTGTCCGGATTGCTTGAAGATCTTGTTCCACGTGTCTTCGGTGTCGGCGAGGACGGTGCAGGAGAAGCGATGAAGATCGCTGCGTTCGCAGCCCTGGCCTTCGCCGGGGGTAGCGGACGGCGCTTGCTGCTGCGTCGGTACGGGGACGCCGCCCTGCTGTGAGAGGCCGCCGAGAAGCTGCATCGGATCGACGCCGAAGACGAGCGCCAGCACGATGACGA
>JAEULI010000099.1 GCA_016793845.1 Sphingosinicella sp. | reverse complement strand
GGCATAGTTGAGAATCGTTCGCAAGCATAAGAGTTGCACGACTCGCCGCGCGCCCTAAAAGCACCCGTGAAAAGGGCACTCAACTGGGGATAAAAGCGTGGCATCCGTGAACCGGCCGCTTTCACCGCACCTCGGCATCTGGCGCTGGCGCGTCCACATGCTGGTTTCGATCCTGCACCGCGCCACGGGCGACGGCCTCGCCATCGGCGGCACGCTGCTGTTCCTCTGGTGGCTGGTCGCAGCCGCCACCGGCCCCGAGGCCTACGAGACCTTCCTGTCGATTGCTTCGGGTTGGGTGGGTATCACGATCCTCGTCGCGCTGACGTGGGCCGTCTACCAGCACATGATGTCGGGCATCCGTCACCTCGCGATGGACACCGGCTGGGGCTACGACCTCGCCACCTCGAAGCTGACCGCCATCCTCACCATCCTCGCCTCGCTGACGCTCACCGCGATCACCTGGGCGATCATCCTGTACGTCTGAGGAGCCGACCCATGGGACGTGGAACCGAAATCGGCCGCGTGCGCGGCCTCGGCGCAGCGAAGACCGGCGTGCACCATTGGTGGCTGCAGCGCGTCACCGCGATTGCGAACCTGCTGCTCGTCGTCTGGTTCATCGTGTCGCTCGTTCGCCTGCCGGACCTTGGCCACAAGACGGTCACGGACTGGATCGGGCAGCCGCTTGTCGCGGTGCCGCTGATCCTGTTCGTGGTCAGTGTTTTCTGGCACTTGCGGCTTGGTCTTCAGGTTCTGATCGAAGACTATCTGCACGAGGGCGCCAAGGTCGCGTCGCTCCTCGCGCTGAATGCCTTCGCGGTTGCCGGCGGTTTCGTCGGCGTCTTCTCCATTCTCAAGATCGCGCTCGGCGCCTGACGGACTGAATACGCATGACCAGCAGCTATCAGATCATCGATCACACCTATGACGCCGTCGTCGTCGGCGCCGGCGGCTCGGGCCTGCGCGCCACGATGGGCATTGCCGAGGCGGGCCTCAAGACCGCCTGCATCACCAAGGTGTTCCCCACGCGCTCGCACACCGTCGCGGCGCAGGGCGGCATCGCCGCTTCGCTCGGCAACATGGGGCCGGACCACTGGACGTGGCACATGTACGACACCGTGAAGGGGTCGGACTGGCTCGGCGATCAGGACGCCATCGAATATCTCTGCCGCGAGGCGCCCGCCGCCGTTTACGAGCTGGAGCACGCCGGCGTGCCGTTCAGCCGCACCAGCGAAGGCAAGATCTATCAGCGCCCGTTCGGCGGCATGATGCAGAACATGGGCGCCGGCCCGCCCGCGCAGCGCACCTGCGCCGCCGCCGACCGCACCGGCCACGCCATGCTGCATGCGCTCTACCAGCAGTCGCTGCGCTACAGCGCCGATTTCTTCATCGAATATTTCGCGCTCGACCTGATCATGGAGAACGGCGAGTGCCGCGGCGTCATCGCCATGTGCATGGAGGATGGCACCATCCACCGCTTCCGTTCGCACAGCGTCGTGCTGGCAACGGGCGGCTACGGCCGCGCCTATTTCTCCGCCACCTCCGCCCACACCTGCACGGGTGACGGCGGCGGCATGGTGCTGCGCGCGGGTCTGCCGCTGCAGGACATGGAGTTCGTCCAGTTCCACCCGACCGGCATCTACGGCGCCGGCGTCCTCATCACCGAGGGCGCGCGCGGCGAGGGCGGCTACCTCACCAATTCGGAAGGCGAGCGCTTCATGGAGCGCTATGCGCCCAGCGCGAAGGACCTCGCCAGCCGCGACGTCGTCTCCCGCTCGATGGCGATGGAAATTCGCGAGGGCAGGGGCGTCGGCAAGGAGAAGGACCATATCTACCTTCACCTCAACCACATCGACGCCAAGATCCTGCACGAGCGCCTGCCCGGCATCACCGAGACGGGCAAGGTCTTCGCCGGCGTCGACCTGACGCGCCAGCCGCTCCCCGTCGTGCCGACCGTCCATTACAACATGGGCGGCATCCCCACGAACTATCACGGCGAGGTCGTCACGCTGAAGAACGGCAACCCGGACACGGTCGTCCCCGGCCTGTTCGCGGTCGGCGAGGCGGCGTGCGTCTCCGTGCACGGCGCCAACCGTCTCGGCTCGAACAGCCTCATCGATCTCGTCGTCTTCGGCCGCGCCACCGCGCACCGTGTCGCCGAGATCATCAAGCCCGGCACCGCGCACAAGCCGCTCCCGGCGGATTCGAACGACATGGCGCTCGGCCGTCTCGACCATTTCCGCAATGCGCAGGGCGGCTCGCCCACGGCGGACGTGCGCCTCGAAATGCAGAAGACCATGCAGGCGCACTGCGCGGTGTTCCGCACCGACGAGCTTCTCCAGGAAGGCATCGGCAAGCTCACGAAGACCTACGAGCGCGTTCAGGACATCCGCGTCACCGACAAGGGTCTTGTCTGGAACACCGATCTCGTCGAAACGCTGGAACTCGACAATCTGATCAGCCAGGCGATGGTGACGATCCACGGTGCCGCGAACCGCAAGGAAAGCCGCGGCGCGCACATGCACGAGGATTACCCGAACCGCGACGACGAGAATTTCATGCGGCACACCGTCTCATGGTTCGATGGCTGGGGCGGCAAGGGCGGCGGCGTGAAGCTCGATTACCGCCCGGTCCACACCTACACGCTCACCGACGAGATTGAGTACATCAAGCCGAAGGCACGCGTTTACTAACGCCCCGCAGCCGTCAGGCGGCCAAGCTGATCGGGCGTTAGCGTCAGCATCGCCGCGGCAATCAAATCCGCGACCTGTTCCGGCCGGCTCGCGCTGGCGATCGGTGCGGTGATGCCGGGCTGTTCTTTCAGCCATGCGAGCGCGATGGCGGCGAGGCTGGCGCCGGTTTCGGCGGCAACCGTATCCAGCGCGGCGAGGACAGCGGGGCCCTGGCCTTCCATCCATTTTTTCACGGCGCCCGCGCGTGCGCCGGAGAGGTCGGCGGGCGTCCGGTATTTGCCGGAGAGATAGCCGCTCGCAAGGCCGTAGTAGGGCACCACGCCGATCGTCTCGTCGATGGCGAGCCGCTGCAGTGCGCCTTCATATTCGTCGTGTTTCAACAGGTTGTATTGCGGCTGCAGCACGGTGAAGCGCGCCCAGCCGTTCCGGTCGCTGATCGCCAGTGCTTCGGCAAGCCGTTCCGGACTGTAGTTCGAGGCGCCGATCGCGCGCACCTTGCCAGCCTTCACCAGCGCATCGAACGCGGCCAAAGTCTCCTCCAGAGGCGTCTCGGGATCGTCCTTGTGCGCGAAGTAAACGTCGATCACATTGGTTTGCAGGCGCTTCAAGGAGGCCTCGCAGGCTGCCGCAATGCGGCTCGCCTTCAATCCCTTGCCGCCTTCGCCGTCCAGCATCCCGACCTTGGTCGCGATCACCGTCTGGTCGCGTCTGCCGCGCGCCTTCAACCATTTGCCGATCAGGGCCTCGGATTCGCCGCCGCTGTTGCCCGGTACCCACGCCGAATAAACGTCTGCCGTGTCGATGAAATCGCCGCCGCCCTCGGCGAAGGCGTCGAGCACCGCGAAGCTCGTCTTCTCGTCGGCGGTCCAGCCGAAGACGTTGCCGCCGAGCATGATGGGGGCGACCGAAAGGCCGCTGGCGCCGAGCGCGCGCTGTTTCATTCGGGTCTCCTGTCGCAAGGCGGTAAGCATCCCGCGTTGTCGCCCGCGCTGCAACCCCTTCAAATCTGTCCCGATTCGGTACATCCCGCCGCCTGTGTTATAAGGTGCGCACACCAGCGACTCATTCCCGAACCGCTCGGCCCCGCGGCGTCAGCCGCGGTACCAGGAGAGTCTCATGTCAACTCCTGAAGTGCGTGAATATCTCCTGCGGAGGGAGGCCGAATGTCGTGAGATGGCGGCCCGTGCCGTTGCGCCCGCCTTGCGGAAAATCCATGAATCGCTCGCGGAACAGTTTGCTGCGCGGGCTGAAGAGGCCAAGGATCAGGCCGCTTAGCTAGCCCTATTGCTCTAGGGCTGAATGTCGATCCGCCCTACACGATCCGATACACGTGCCCGCTGCCTGCATCGCGCACCATGTCGATGCGCGCGCCGTCCCAATGATAATCGAGATGCCGCCCTTGCCGCGGCAGGGACGCGCGGTCTGGGTAGAACAGGCCCACGCAGGTGCCAGCCGCGCGGCGCACGCTTGGATAGATGACGCCTTCGGATCCTGCCGCCCTCAATCGCATACCGAGCGTCTGGCCAGGGCCGTAATCGTCTGGAGAAAGCACGGCCCCGGCGCCGCTGCGCAGATCGTGAAGCGGCGCAGAAACGTCGAGCACGATCTCCCGGAACTGCGAGGTCCAGCCCGGCGGCTCGGCGGTCGCGGCCATGAAGCGCGCGTGGTGGTGCGCCGTTTCGAACAGCGCCGTTTCGAAGCTGTCGCCGATGTAGAGGACGCCGTAGCGCCCGTCGCTGAACCGGCTCGGCCGGTCGGTGCTGATGTGCGTGAAGGGCGCCATCAGATAGCTCGCGCCCGGCCCGGAAACACGCCGCGTCGGCGGCACGAGGTCGATTGTGCCGATGGTGGCCATCAGGCGCGGGTTGGTCTTCTGCTCTGCCGCGATCAGCAGCGGCCAGTCGGCGGGGTCGGCAATGTCCTCGAACAGGTCGATCGGCGGCCAGGCGCTGCGGATGATCCGCACCGCGCCTTTCCAGTCTACCTCCGCGACCGGAATCGCTGCATCATTCACCATCCGCCCCGCTCGGCATCGAGGTAGCGGCGCACGCGCATCAGATCGGTGAGTTCGCCGCCAAGCATGATGTCGAGCGCGCTCTCACCCCCGAAGACAATGCTCGGCGCCTTTACCCATGCGTAGCTGCGATGCGGTTCGCGGAAGATGATGCGCAGCGCCTTGTGGATGCCCATCAGGTTGGAAAGCCGCGCCTTGCCGTCGCGGCCCATGCGGCCCGGGCCTTCCGACTTCCATCGGCGGTAAGTGCGAAGCGGCAGGTCGAGCAGCGTTGCGGCTGCCTCGTCCGTGATTTCCCACGCGCGAAACAGGTTCAGTGCGGCGCGGAACATGGCCGCGCCTTCCGCATCGGTGATGGGTGCGGGGCGAAACACCTGCGGGGCGGTGTCGACAAGCTGGAGCGAGGGTGTCACGGCATCTCCTTTTGGCATCATATAATTTGTATGATGCCATTTGGCAACCGTAACGGCTGGTGGAACGCCTCAGTGGTTGCGGCCCGTCACCACCCAGGCCGCGCCGTCGATAACGACGCCTGTATCGTCGAGCCGCGAAGCCAGCGCTTCGCGCACGGCGGCCATCGCCTTCTCGCGCAGGTCCACGGGCTTGTCCGCGAGCAGGCGCGGGACCGGGCCGATCTGCATCATGTAGTCGAGGGCGTCGTCGAGCGCCGCCTCCCGGCTCGCGCCGATGCCGTAGATGAGCGGGGCGTCGAAAGGCGTGATCTCCACGTCGGTGAAGCCTGCATCGGCAAGGATGGTCTCCACGCGCGCGCGGTTGCCGAACGCATAGGGGCCGGGCGCCTCGGGATTCGATTCCGGGATCGGCACGATGCCGCGCAGCGCTGCGATCGGCAGCTTCGCCCAGTCGTTTTCCGCTGCGCTGCGCCAGCAGATGAAGGCAAGGCGTCCGCCGGGTTTCAGCGCGGCGCGCATGTGGCGGAATGCTTCCGTCGGCGCGTCGAAGAACATCACGCCGAAACGGGAAAAGAGCAGGTCGAAGGCGGCATCGGGCAAGGCGGCGCGGCTCGCATCCTCCAGCCGGAAGTCGATCGGCAGCGCTGCGGCGGCGGCGCGTTCCCGTGCGCGCACGACGAGCGGCTCCGAGATATCGACGCCCACAATGCGGCCGCCAGGCTGCACGCTTGCGGCAAGTGCCAGCGTCGTGACGCCCGCGCCGCAGCCGATATCCAGCACCGCCTCGCCCGGTCTCGCTGCCGCCGCCGCCAGCGCCGCGTCGCCATAGGGCGCGAGGATGCGGTCGAGCCGTTCCTGATTGTCTACCCAGCGCGTGCCGGTCGCACCGTTCCAGTCGTCGATTTGGAGTGCGTTTTTCATGAGCGGCTTCTATTCTATTTGAGAATCGTTCTCAATAAGAAAAACAGGCTCGACGGACTCATGCCGAACGGGCCTCCGAGTATTGATAGTGCTCGGAAAATCCCGTTCTGCGATGATGTGCGAACCCCAAACATGGGTCGCCAACTGGGCCGGGCGGTTTGTTCGGCCCAATTGTTTGTCGGCAATATTCCCCAGGGTGTGTGGGGATTCAGCTCAGGGCGAGGCGAAAACGGTGGATTTCGAGAACCGGAGCGGAGCGTACTAAAGGTACGTGAGCACCGGAAGCGCAGAAAGCCGCCGTTTGCAGCCCGCCATGGACTGAATAGCCGCACGCCCTAGCTCGTCGCGGTTTCCGTCACCGGCACCAGCTTGATCTCGACGCGGCGGTTCTGCGCGCGGCCCGTTTCGCTGTCGTTGCTGGCGATCGGCTGGCTTTCGCCCATGCCCTGCGTCGCGATGCGCGCGCGCAGCACGCCGTTCGACGACAGATAAGTGGCGACACTGTCCGCGCGGCGCTGCGAGAGCGTCATGTTGTAGGCGTCTGAACCCGTTGAATCGGTGTGGCCGACCACGTCGACAAAGGTCTTCTCGTACTGCGAGAGCACACGCGCGACCTCGTTCAGCGTCGGCTGGAACTGCGCGTTGACGAGTGCCGAATCGACGTCGAACGTCACCTTCGAAGGCATGTTGAGCACGATCTCATCGCCCTGGCGCACGACATCGATGCCCGTGCCCGCGGTCTTCTCGCGCAGTTCCTTTTCCTGCTTGTCCATGTAGGCGCCGACCGCCGCGCCCGCGAGCGCGCCGATGCCGGTGCCGACGAGAACTTCGGTGCGATTGCGCTTGCCGCCGATGATCGCGCCGAGGCCCGCACCGCCGGCCGCGCCGACAGCCGCGCCGATCGCGGTCTTCGAAAGTTCCTTTTTGCCCGTTTCCGGGTTGGTCACGCAGGCTGTCGTCAGCAGCAGGGCGGTGGCCCCGGTGGCTGCAATCAGTTTCGCTCGGATAGACATAAGCCCCTGATCTCCATTTCCGTTTGCGCCGCAAATACGCGGGACGCCGCGCGCTTGTTCCAACAGCAATTCAGATTAACGCGCGCTGAGCAGGCCGTTCAAATCAAAAAACCGGCGCATCATCGCCGCAACCTGATCCATCACCTCGAACTGCAGCATATGGCCCGATCCCGTCACCTGCGCGGTCGCGATGCGGCGGTTCAGCTTCGAAAGGTCCGAAAGCCGGTTCATCGTCCGCTCGACGGTGATGACGAGCGTCGGCACCGAAAGTGCCGCGAACGCCGACGGGCCGTCCCAGTTCCAGATCGCATCCCAGCCCGCGCGTGCCACATCCGGGTCGCCGGCAGCCTGCGTATCTGCGAGTGCGCGCACCGCCTCCGCATCGGTCGGCGCGATCATCATGCCGCCCGAAAAACGGCGCATCAGCGCGGGGAAGTCGTCCGTCGTCGCAAGGTCCGTCTTCATTCGGTCCCGCCCCGCGAAGGCCGCTTCCATCGGCTGGATCGCCGCCGGGTCGAGCAGCACGGCGGCCATCACGCGCTCCGGTGCGCGCGCCGCGGCTTCCACAACGATCTGCGCGCCCATCGAATGGCCCACCCAGATCGCGCGCTCGGGCATCGCCGCCAGCACGGCGTCCGTCTGTGCCGGGATCGCATAGTCGCCCGTGTTCGGGCTCGCGCCGTGGCCGGGGAGGTCCGGCATCACCGTCTTCTGTGCCGGGAACGCATCCGCGACCGGCTGCATGGCGCGGTGGTCGCAGGTCCAGCCGTGGACGAGGGCGAGCGCCGGTTCCTTGCCCTCGCGCGTAACGACATTCAGCATTGCGATCCTTTCCCCCAAGTCCGGGCTTCAAATGCCTGTTTCCGCCGTATAAGGAAAGGTGATCATGCAACCTTTCCCCTGGTCCGACGTCGGGATCATCCTGGTTCTCATTGCTTTGAACGGCGTGTTCGCCATGTCGGAGATGTCTGTCGTCTCCTCGCGGCGGGCACGACTGCAGGCCATGGTGAACGCCGGAAAGTCCGGCTCGCGCATCGCGCTGTCGCTCCACGACGAACCCTCGCGCTTTCTCTCCACCGTGCAGATCGGCATCACGCTCGTCGGCATCATCGCGGGCGCCTATTCGGGCGCGACGCTCGGCGGGCCGGTGGCGGAGAGGCTCCATGCGCTCGGCGTGCCGGAGAGGTTGTCCGGCGAGGCGGGGATCGTGGTCGTCGTCACGTTGATCACCTATTTGTCGCTCACGGTGGGCGAACTGGTGCCGAAGCAGCTCGCGCTGCGCAGCCCGGAACGCATCGCCGTGCTGATCGCGGCGCCGATGTCGGTGCTCTCGCGCGTCACCGCGCCGCTCGTCTGGGTGCTCGAGCGGTCGACGAAGACGCTGCTGCGGCTGTTCGGCGCGGCAGCGGAAAATGCCGATCATGTTACCGCCGAGGAACTCCACCTCATCGTCTCCGAAGCGACCAACGCCGGGGTGATCGAGGAGAGCGAGCGCCAGATGATCAGCGGTGTCATGCGCCTCGCCAACCGCTCGGTGCGCGCGGTGATGACGCCGCGCACCGAAATCGATTGGCTCGATATCGAGTCCGACGAGGCCGAGCTTCGCGCCGAACTGATCGCGACCCCGCACACGCGGCTGCCGGTCGCGGAAGGCTCCGTCGACCGGATCGTCGGCGTCGTGCAGGCGCGCGATGTGGTGGCCGCGATCCTCGATGGGCGCCCGCTCGATCTGAAGGCGCTGCTCCGGCCCGCGCCCGTCGTCCCGGATGCGATGGATGCGGCGGACGCGCTCGAAGTCTTGCGGCGCGCCGACGTACCGATCGCGCTCGTTCACGACGAATACGGGCATTTCGAAGGCATACTCACCCCGGCCGACCTGCTCGCGGCGATCGCGGGCGCGTTCAAGTCCGATCTCGACGAGGGCAGCGAGCCCGATGCCGTGGAGCGCGCCGACGGCAGCTGGCTGCTCGCCGGTTCGATGCCTGCCGACGAAATGGCCGAGACGCTAGGCACGCGCCTTCCGGCCGACCGCGACTACCAGACCGTCGCCGGCTTCGCGCTCAGCGTGCTCACGCACCTGCCCGAAATCGGCGAGACCTTCGCTTACGACGGCTGGCGCTTCGAGATCGTCGACATGGACGGCCGCAAGATCGACCGCCTTCTCGCGGCGCCAGCGGCGAACCCCGAACCCTAACGCTGCGCCCTCAGCGCCGCCACTTCGGTTTCCAGCCGGTGCAGCGTATCGATCACCGCCATGTCGAGCTTTTCGTGAAGCCGCAGGATTTCCAGCTCGGCGCGCAGGTTCACCTCATAATCGAGCCGCGCGGCGAGCCGGTCTTTGTCCGCCTGCCGGTTCTGGCTCATCATGATGACGGGCGCCTGGATGGCGGCGAGCGTCGATAGCATCAGATTGAGAAAGATGTAGGGGTAAGGGTCGAAGGCAAGGCCCAGTTCCTTGAGGATCCCACTGTTCAGCAGCATCCAGCCGAACAGAATAATCGCGAACGCGATGATGAACCCCCACGAGCCGCCGACCTCGGCGACACGGTCCGCCAGCCGATCTCCGACTGTTGCGTCCTCTTCGGCGAGCAGGCCCGCATCGCGGCTGATCGGCGTTCGCTTCGAAACATGTTCGAGAACGCGCTTTTCGTGGTGCCCGAGATCTTCCGGCGCGCTGCCGAGCAGGCGCTTCGAAACTTCCGTGATATCGATGATCGGACGCATGGGACGGCCTCTTGCTGGTTCGGGCCGACTTTAGAAAACGCCGGGCCTTCGATCCATCCCCGCAATCAGGCGGCGAGCACGCCCCAGCGGCCTTCCCAGCCTTTCAGGCCCCAATCCTCGGGGTCTTCGGAGGAAACGATTGCATCGCCACCCGCATCCGTCAGCAGGTTCACATCCTGCGGGGCGATCGACGTCTGCTTTGCGATCGAGAAGAAGATGCGCACGACCGGGCGGGTGAGATCCGCCGGGTTGATGTCGGTGACGACCGCAAGATGCTCCGAACGCAGGCGCACGACCGTGCCCACGGGATAGATGCCGACACTGCGAATGAACGCGGTGAGGATATCGGGATCGAAATGGCCGCGCGAGCCGAACATCGTCTTCAGCGCCATGTTCGGCACCCATGCCTCCTTGTAGGGGCGGTTGGATGTGAGCGCGTCGTAGACGTCGCAAACCGCGCCCATGCGCGCGACCAGCGTGATCTGGCTGCCTTTCAGCCGTTTCGGATAGCCCGTTCCGTTGATCCGTTCGTGATGATGGAGGCACACGTCGAACGCCATTTCGGGCACGTCGCGGCTCTGCGAAAGCAGGTGGTGGCCGCGTTCGGTGTGCGTCTTCATGATCGAATATTCGGCGCTGGTGAGATCGCCGGGCTTGCCCAGCACTTCCGCCGGCATCGCCATCTTGCCGATGTCGTGCAGCAGCCCCGCGACCCCGGCATCGCGCAGCGAGTCCCTGTCGAAGCCGCCGACTTCGCGGCCAAGATTGATCATCAGCGCCGCCACCGCCACCGAATGGACGTACGTATATTCGTCCTTGGATTTCAGCCGGAGGATGCTGGTCAGCGCCGATTGGTTGCGCGCGATCGACGCGGCGATCTCGTCCACCAGCGGCACCAGCATTTCCGCTTCCACGATGCGGCCGAGCCGCGCCTGATCGTAAAGCTCCGTCATCACGAGCTTGGCGTTCTCGGCAATGCGGCTCGCCCGCCCGAACTCCTCGGCAAGGCTGCAGGGTCCGTCCGCCGGCTCCGTTGCCGATGGCGCCGGGCCGGGCGCGTGCAGAGGGACAACAACCGTGGCTTCCGGCGGCGCCTCTTCAGCGATCGGCGGTGCAGCCTGAGGAGGCCCCACGTCTTCCACTGCCTCTTCCACTGCCTCTTCCGCTGCGACCGGCACCGCTTTCGGCGGTTGATCGACGTCGATGCCGCGCTCCGTATCGATCACCACGGCATCGGCGCGGCTCGTGCGCAGCGCCGCCACATCGTCGGCTTCGGTCAGCAGGAATCCGGCCTTCATGAAGGGATGCGAAAACCACGACCCCTCGATCGCATGAATGAACATGCCGGACCTGATCTGGTCGCGCCGAATTCGCTTTAACACCCGCAATCCCTGTTCTCTTTCAGACGCAGCCTGCGCCTTGCCCCGAACAGCTTATGGCACACCAGCCTTGAACGAGACGCTGACGGTTAAGGTTAACATCTTCGTAAATCTCGCGAATTCTTCGCTGCGTTCATGGACTTGCATCTAAGCAAGGTAGGCTGGCATTGTCGGCGACTTGTCGTGAGGAGTGTCTACGAATGCGTAATGTTGTTGCTGCGGTGTTGCTTGCAGGTTTTCTTGGGACAACGGCAGCCGAAGCGCGCCCGGTCGCCTTTGCCGATCGTGCGCCCGCTGGCAGCGCGGCGATCGTTCTGCCGCTTGCTGCAAAAGAGGATCTGGCTGTGCGCGGCGCTTCGCTCGATGCCGCGGCCCGGGATGCCATCGGCCGTGCGCTCGATGCCGCGGCGTTCGACTACAAGGCGAAATCGGCGCTCGTCCTGCGCGGCATCGGCGCCTGGCAACAGATCGTCGTCATCGGTGCAAAGGATGGGGTGACACCTGCCGGGCTTCAGGACATCGGAGGCCTTGCCGCACGGGAGACGGGATCGGCGGACGGTCCTGTGGCGCTTCTCGCCGCAGGCCTCGCGCCGGGCGTGGCGGATGCCGCCGCCAATCTCGCCATCGGCGCGGACCTCGGCGGCTACAGCTTCGATCGCTACAAGGCGCCTTCCGCAAAGCCGCGCGCGGCGGGCCGGGATGCGCCGCTCACCGTGGTCGGCGCAGCCGGTGCGGAAAGCTACGCCGGGCAGGGCAGGGCGCTTGTCGAGGGCGTTACGCTCACGCGCGATCTCGTCAGCGAGCCCTCGAACGTCAAATACCCCGAAGTGTTCGTGGAGCGCGTGCGCGAAGCGTTCAAGGGCGTCGCCAGGGTGCGGATCGAGGCGCTTGGCGTGCCGGAGATGGAAAAGCTCGGCATGGGCGCGATCCTCAGCGTCGGCAAAGGCTCGCCGCGCCCGCCGCGGATGCTGATCGTCGACTATCGCGGCGGCGGCAGCGAGGCGCCGATCGTGCTTGCCGGCAAGGGCATCACCTTCGATTCGGGTGGCATTTCGCTGAAGCCCGGCGCGGGCATGTGGCGGATGCGGACGGACATGGCCGGCGCCGCCGCGGTTGTCGGCACTGCGCTGTCGCTTGCGAAGAGCGGCGCGCCCGTCAACGTCGTGGCTGTTGCCGCACTGGCGGAAAATATGCCCGACGGCGGCGCGACGCGCCCGGGCGATGTCGTGAAAGCCTACAACGGCAAGACGATCGAGGTGACGAACACCGATGCCGAAGGCCGTGTCGTGCTCGCCGACGCCGTCTCCTATGCGGACGCGCGCTACAGCCCGGCGGCGATCGTCGATATCGCAACGCTCACCGGCGCGGTCGGCGGCGCGCTCGGAGACGAGTATGCCGGGCTCTTCAGCCGCCACGACGCACTCGCCGCGCAGCTCACGGCGGCGGGCAAGGCGGTCGGCGAACCGCTCTGGCAACTGCCGCTCAATCCCGTCTACGCCGAAACGATGAAATCGGGCGTTGCCGATATTCTGAACTCGGCCGAAGGCGGCAGGCCGGGCGCGGGCCTCGGCGCGTACTTCATCGGCGCGTTCGTGAAACCCGAAACGCCGTGGGCGCATCTCGATGTCGCCTACACGGTCTGGACGGACAAGGGCCAGCCCAAGGCACCGAAGGGCGCGGTGGGTTACGGCGTGCAGCTGCTCGACAGCTTCGTGCGCAACTGGAAGCCTGTGTCGCGTGTGGCCGGTGACGGCGGACGCTGATCTTTGGGGGGCGGCCGGTAACGGTCGCCCCATTTCTATTCGGCAGGTTCAAGGTGGCTGCGAGGGACCCATCCTGCACGCCCGCTTGGGGCACGGCACATCACCCAGCCATGGGTTTCGTTTAAGGCTTCCAATACATCGCCTGCCGCGCAGTCCAGTTCGACCGCCGTGTAATCACTGCCCGCGATTGAGCCTTCCGGGCCCGCGGCGATCAGCGAATCCGGCACCCAGCCCTCTTTTCCCGCCGCGCTGCGCGCCCAGAGCCAGCGGTGGCCTTCCCAGATGTCTTCCTTGCCGCTCAACACGACGCATTCTCCCGCACCGACTGCGATGGGATCGCTGTAGACCGTCGTCCAGTTCTTGATGACGCGGTAGCGCATCTGGCGCTGTCTAGCGCATCGCCTTTTCCGCCTGCGCCCACGCGAGCTTCGCAAGCGGCACCAGCCGTTCGCTCATCGCGGCGGCGTGGGCGTTGGAGGCGGTGCCGCGAATGTACCGCCCCTTGATGCCGTGGATGATCGCGGCAAGGCGGAACATGTTGAAAGCGACATAGAAATCGAGATTGGGAATGCCGCTGCGTCCCGTGCGACGGCAATAGGCCTCGACATATTCGGCCTCGCTCGGAATACCGAGCGTCACCAGATCCTTGCCGACAAGGCCCGCGGTCTCTTCGGGCGGCATCCGGTACATCATCAGATGATAGGTGAAGTCGGCGAGCGGGTGGCCGAGCGTCGAAAGCTCCCAGTCCAGCACCGCGAGCACTTTGGGCTCGGTGGGGTGGAAGATCATGTTGTCGGCGCGGTAGTCACCGTGGACGACGCTCGTCTCGTCACCCGGCGGGATGTTCGCGGGCAGCCATTCGCAGAGCCGGTCCATCTCCTCGAAATGCCCGGCCAGTTCGTCGTCCTTGTATTGTCCGGCCCAGCGCCCGATCTGGCGGGCGAAATAGTTGCCGGGCTTGCCGAAATCGCCAAGGCCGATCGCTTCGGGGTCGAAATTGTGCAGGTCGGCGATGGTCTTGTTCATCGCATCGAAGTGCGCTGCGCGGCTTGTGGGAGATTCGTCGGGGAAAGACGTGTCCCACACCACGCGCCCGTCAACGCAGTCCATCACGTAGAACCACGTGCCGATCACGTCCTCGTCGATGCAGAGCCCATAGGCGCGCGCAACGGGAAAGCCCTGCGCATAGAGCGCGCTGATCACGCGGTACTCGCGGTCGACGGCGTGCGCGGATTTCAGCAGCTGCCCCGGCGGCTTGCGGCGCATCACGTAGTTCTTCGCGGGCGTCACCAGCTTGTAGGTCGGGTTGGACTGGCCGCCCTTGAACTGCTCGACCGTCAGCGGGCCTTTGTAGCCCTCCACATTCGCCTGCATCCAATCCGCGAGGCGTCCCTCGTCGAATCGATGCTGATCGCGCACGGCCTGCGTTCCGGAGAACTGCTTCTGCTTGTCGCTCACGCCGTCTATTCCTCCCGCGCTATGGCTCTCCAGCCGATATCTGACCTGTAGAAGCCTTCCGGCCACCTGATCTTTTCGGCAGCCGCATAAGCGCGGCCGCGCGCCTCGCGTACGGTGTGCCCGGTGGCGGTGACGTTGAGCACGCGGCCGCCGTTCGCAATCAATCGGCCTTCACTGTTCCGCGCCGTGCCTGCGTGGAAGATGACGACGCCTTCGCCCGCAGCCGTCTCGGTGCCTTCGATCACCGTGCCCTTCTTCGGCGTGCCCGGATAGCCCTCGGCCGCCATCACCAGCGTCAGCGCGGGGGCATCATGCCATTGGACACTGACGTGTTCGAGCCCGCCGTCCACCGCCGCGAGCAGCACGGGCACGATGTCCGATTTCATGCGCAGCATCAGGACTTGGCATTCCGGGTCGCCGAAGCGCGCGTTGTACTCGATGAGCTGGGGACCGGTTTCGGTCAGCATCAGCCCCGCGTAGAGCACGCCCACATAAGGGATGCCGTCCGCCGCCATCGTGTCCACCGTGGGCTGCACGATCTCGCGCATCACCTGCGCTTCGAGTTCGGGCGTCAGCACGGGCGCGGGCGAGTAGGCGCCCATGCCGCCGGTGTTCGGCCCGGTGTCGCCGTCTCCAACGCGCTTGTGGTCCTGTGCGGAGGCGAGGGGGAGGGCGGTCTTGCCGTCGACGAGCGCGAAGAAGCTCGCCTCCTCGCCGGTCAGAAACGCTTCGATCACCACCTCGGCACCCGCTGCGCCGAAGCTGCCGCTGAACATGTCCTCAATCGCTGCGTCCGCGTCTTCGCGCGTCTCGGCGATGATCACACCCTTGCCCGCAGCGAGCCCGTCCGCCTTGATGACGATGGGAAGCCCACGCGTCGCCGCATAGGCCTTTGCCGCGCCCGCGTCGGTAAACCGCTCATAAGCGGCGGTGGGGATACCCGCGCGCTTGCACAGGTCTTTCGTGAAACCCTTGGAGCCTTCGAGCTGCGCGGCCTTCGCGGTCGGGCCGAACGCCTTGATGCCCGCCGCCGTCAGCGCATCAACCAACCCTTCGACGAGCGGTTGCTCCGGCCCCACGACGACAAGGCCAACGGTGTTTGTGCGGCAGAAGTCGATCACGGCCGCATGATCGGCGGTGTTCAGCGGCACGCATTCGCAGACCTCCGCGATCCCGGCATTGCCGGGCGTGCACCACAGCGTGTCGCAGAGCGGCGACTGGGTGATTTTCCAGGCGAGCGCATGTTCGCGGCCGCCGCTGCCGATAAGGAGGATGTTCATGGCCGGGCCTTGTAGAGCGTGCGCCGAGCGCTTAGCAACGTCTGATGGACGCCCCCGACAACGCCCATGAATTCACCGTCTCCGAACTCTCCTCGGCGCTGAAGCGCAGCATCGAGGATCAGTTCGGCAATGTGCGTCTGCGCGGCGAGATTTCGGGCTGGAAAGTGCCCGCCTCCGGCCACGCCTATTTCGCGCTGAAGGATGATGCGGCGCTCATTGATGCGGTGATGTGGAAGGGAGGGCGCGCGCGCCTTAATTTCCGACCCGAAGACGGCATGGAGGTGGTCGCCACCGGCCGTCTCACCACCTATCCGGGCCGCTCCAAGTACCAGATCGTCGTCGAATCGCTGGAACTGGCCGGCGAGGGCGCGCTCCTCGCGATGATCGAGCGGCGCAAGGCCATGCTCGCCGCCGAGGGGTTGTTCGCGCCCGAGCGCAAGCGGCCGATTCCCTGGCTGCCGGAGCTGATCGGCGTCGTCACATCGCCCACGGGTGCGGTGATCCGCGACATCCTCCACCGTCTCGGTGACCGTTTCCCGCGTGACGTGCTGGTCTGGCCGGTGAAGGTGCAGGGCGACGGTGCGGCGGACGAGGTCGCCGCGGCGATCCGCGGCTTCAACGCCATGCCGCGCCGCCCGGACGTGATCATCGTCGCGCGCGGCGGCGGCTCGATCGAAGACCTGATGGCCTTCAACGAGGAAATCGTCGTGCGCGCCGCCGCTGTGTCCGAAATCCCGCTTATCAGCGCCGTCGGCCACGAGACCGACACTACGCTCATCGATTTCGCCTCGGATCGCCGCGCGCCGACGCCCACCGCCGCCGCCGAACTCGCCGTCCCCGTCCGCGCCGAGCTGGTCGCAGGCGTCTCATCCTTCGCCGCCCGCCTCGACCGCTGCATCGCCTCGGCGACCGAGACGCGTGCGGAGCGCCTCCACCTCTGGTCCGCCCGCTTGCCCACGCCGACAGCGATTCTTGGCATGAAAACGCAGAGGCTGGACGATGTGGGCGAGCGCCTGCCGCGTGCGCTGCGCGCAGGGCTTCAGAAATGGCAGGGTCGCTATGATCGCACTGCTGAGCCGCTTCGCGCCGCGATGCGCAGCCGTATCGCGGAGGTGCGCCACGACCTCGGCGGCACTGCGGCGCGCCTGCGCCCGACATTGCTTGCCGGGCTGGCCCAGCGGGATGCCGATCGTGTCACATCGTGGGGGCGCCTGCTCGAGTCGCTGAATCCGCTCGCGATTCTCTCGCGGGGTTATGCCGTGGTGGCACGCCCGGACGGCAGCCTCGTTAAGAGTGCCGAAGACGCGCGGCGCGAGGTGCGCCTTGGCCTGCGTTTCGGCGATAGCCCCGACCCGGTGGAGGTTGTTGTGGGTGGAGGCGGCGGTAAGCCTCGCAAATCCACGCGCGAAAACGATGCACCCTTGCAGGCGAAGCTCCTGTAGGCGACATTATGCCCGCTATGCTCAAACTCGGTGAAGGCCGCCCGGCGCGGCTCCAGTATCTTTCCGGCTCCTACCGCGTGCTCCAGCAGGGCGACCACGTGACCTGTGCGGTCACCGGCACGCGCGTCCCGCTGCAGAACCTGCGCTACTGGAGCCACGAGCTTCAGGAAGCCTATGTCTCCGGCGAAGCCGCCGCCGCCCGTTATGCCGAAATGCGAGCGCTGGGCCGCCTCTAACGCTGCCTCGCCCGCACGGCTGCAAGACGATGAAATCATTGCCGGCCTTGGCGGTGCCAGCCGAGCGATGCGGCGCGCACGTTTCGATCCTGCCGCATTGTTGTCACAGGCCTTGCCGCCACGTTGTTGAACGGTAATAAAATTACAATTTTAGTGTCGTTTTCGTTACCTGTGTGCACTCACTGTTGCGTGATCATCACACCACCGGTTTGAAGCGATCGGGCCGTCTTTGACCTGCTTTACACTTCGACAACATTTCGGGACAAACGCATAAGTCCAAAATGGACTGCGTCGATACGTGTTTCGGCATCGGAAAGGGGACGACGGACCGAAACAAGGCCAATCCACACCGGTGCATTCATGCAACAGGTATCGACGACAAAACTGGGACAAACTGTTAAAGGACTGGGACGTGAACAACGCGAAAATTTCGCTTTATCGTCGTGCGCTGTACACAAGCAGCGTATTTGTCACTGCTGCAGCCATCGCTGCTCCGGCATTCGCACAGGAGCAGGAAGCCGCAGATGTCGTTGAAGAGACGATCGTCGTCACCGGGTCGCGCATTGTGCGGCCAAACATGGAGGCGAACAGCCCTATCACGGTGGTGACTGGTGCCGATACCATCAAGAACGCCGACATTACGCTCGACACCTTCCTTAATACGTTGCCGCAAGTGAACCCGGCGGGCACTAGCACGTCGAACAATCCCGGCAACGGTGGTCAGTCGAACGTCAACTTGCGTGGTCTTGGCGCGAACCGGAACCTCGTTCTCATCGATGGTCGCCGTCCAATGGCATCGGCATCCGACATGTCGGTTGATCTCAACACGATTCCGCAGCAGCTCATCGAGCGCATCGACGTCATCACTGGCGGTGCTGGCGCGACCTACGGTGCGGACGCTATCGCGGGCGTCGTCAACATTCGTCTCAAGGACGATTTCGAGGGTATCGATCTCCGCGCCAGCTATTCAAACTCCGTTCCGGAGACGGATGCGCGGGAATATCAGATCGGCGGCGTGATCGGCGGCAACTTTGCTGACGGCCGCGGCAACATCGCCTTCTCGGCCGAGTATTCGAAGCGTCAAGGCCTCATCAAAGCGCAGCGCGCTTTCGCGGAACAGGCAACGTCCACGACGGGTACGCCGCCGGTCGGTCGCTTTGTGGAGGCGAGTGCCAATCCGATTTCGCAGGCTTCGATCAACGCGCTGTTTGCGTCTTATGGCGTTGACGCGTCGCAGGCGCCAATCAGCGGTCTTAGCCAGATGCACTTCAACTCGGACGGTACGCTGTTTGGCGGCGGTATCTTCAACAGTCCGCTCGACGTGTCGAATTATCGCTACGGCGAAGGCGGCCCGGCTGCTGCAAACCAGAACTTCTTCCCGGACTTCTATTCTTACAACTTCGACGCCATCAACCTGCTCGTCCTCCCGCTGGAACGCAAATCGGCATTCATGCGGGCACACTACGAGATTTCGCCATCGTTCGAATTCTTCACGCAGGCGGGCTATACCCAGTACAAGTCTGCGACTGCCCTCGCACCGACGCCGATTGGCGTGCGTATCTACAATCCGGCCACGCCGCACTCTGATACGTATGCAGACTCGTCGTTGATCATGCCTGGCGTCTTTGTCACTCAGAGCATCATCCCGGTTACGAACCCGTTCATTCCGGCGGATCTTGCTGCGCTGCTCGCAACGCGTACGGGTGATGATGCAAGCCTCGTTGGTTCTGGTGCTTCCGAGCCGATCCGGATGGCCATCCGCTCGCTGGGTACGGGTCTGCGCCAACAGAACATTGAAAACGAAGTACTTCAGGGGCTGGTAGGCCTTCGCGGTGAGATCACCGAGGGTTGGCGTTACGAAGCATACTATTCGTGGGGGAAGACCACGATTGACGCGGCCAACACCGGCAACGTCAACGTGCAGAACCTACAGGCTCTGCTTGAAGCTCCGGACGGGGGTGCCAGCCTCTGCGATGGGGGCTACAATCCCTTCGGCATTCAGCCCGTATCGGCAGACTGTGTCGAGTTTCTCAACGAAACCGGCGTGACCAAGACGACGTTCACCCAGAAAATCGCGCAGGCGTATGTCACCGGCGACCTCGTTGAACTTCCGGCGGGTATGCTCTCTGTCGTCGGCGGTATCGAGAGCCGCAAGTTCCGGTACACGTTCGATCCGGGCGCGTTGTCCGGACCGATCGCCGGTTTTAATACGTCGTCGCCCGACCTCGGAACAAACAGCTTCCTGGACTTCTTCGGAGAACTGTACATTCCGATCCTGAAGGATGCGCAGTGGGCGGATACACTCGATGTGTCTCTCGGCTACCGCCATTCTAAGAGCGATTTCAATGACATTGCCAATGGCATCAATGGCAAGTCGCAGAGTTCAGAAGCATATAAAATCGAGCTAAGCTGGGCGCCGATGCCTGAACTCCGCTTCCGAGGCACATACCAGCACTCGGTGCGCGCGCCGAACTTCAACGAACTGTTCTCGGGCGGTTCGTCGTTCGTTCAAGCTTTCGATCCCTGCTCGGTCACGACGAACTTCCGTGCGGCGGGCGGTGCCTCCGCGCGGGATCTTTGCCTTGATACTGGTGTTGCCTTGGCGGGTGTCGACAGCTTCGTTGCTACGCCGGGTCTTCAGGTTCCGCTCGGCTATGCCGGTAACCCGGACCTGAAGCCAGAAAAGGCCGATACCTACACCGTAGGTATGTTGTTCCAGGCGATGGGCTTCACTGGTTCGATCGACTACTACAACATCCGCATCAAGAAGCCGATTTTCGGCCCGGATACCAACATGTTCATCGCGGCGTGTTACGGTTATCAGGGTAATCTCAATCCTGATCTGGATGCCGATAACCCTTACTGTGGAAGCGTCATTCGCTCGGGTTCGAACCTGTCGTTCGTTGCGGTTCCGGAGGAACTGGGCGGCGACGCGAACTCAAACTTCACGCAAGTCAATCAGGGCAAGATCAAGACCTCGGGTATCGACTTCCAGCTCGGCTATCGTCTGCCGACGGAGTTCGTGAACGAGAACGCGGCCCTGAACTTCGGCCTGTATGTGAACTATCTGTTCGATTACAAGGTGCAGGAACTGCCGGGCGTCACACTCGACTATGCAGGCACGGCTTCCTACTTCGGCGCTGGTCTCGGCACCAGCTTCCCGAAATGGAAGGGCACCCTGAACCTCGATTGGATGCTCAACGATACGCTGACCCTCTCGTCTCGCGTTCGCTACATCGACAGCATGAAGAACCGTGCATCGATCCAGTTCCCGGGCGAAGAGTTCACGGGGCCGGGTTCGGTCTGGTACTTCGACTTCGCCGTGCAGGCGAATGTCGATGCGCTGACCTTCCGTGTCGGTCTGAACAACGCGTTCGACAAGCAGCCGCCCGAATATCAGCCGAACGTGCAGTCCGGCACCGATCCGTCGCTTTACGACGTCATCGGCCGCCGCGGCTACGTATCGGTTGGCCTGAGGTTCTAAAGAACCAACGGGTTTCGGCAAAAAACGAAGGCGGGGCACTTGCCCCGCCTTCTGTTTTTCTGTCAAATTGCGGGTCAAGAAAGGAGTGGGCTCATGAAGCGGATTGCTACGGCGTTAGCGCTTGGTGTGCTTTTCTCATCTTCAACAGGTATTGCTGCATGGGCTGCGGAAGAGACAAAGGCGCGCGCCGATCCTGATGAGATGATCTGCAAGCTCGAAGACCAGACAAATACACGCTTCAAGAAAAAGGTCTGCATGACTCGCCGTGATCGGGAGGCGCTTGCAGAGGCACAGAAGCGCGATCTGAACGAAATGGTCAGCCGATCGGTCATGCGTGATCCCGACGAATAAATACTGGGATTGGACAACCGTGGCGAGGTCTTGATTGATGGTGGCGCCTCAATTCCGGAGTAGCAGCACAGCCGATGTTGTGGCGCTTTACCAGCGCGGCGACATCAAGGGCGCGCGCGACCTTGGCGAGAAGCTTCTCGATTTTCAGTCCAGCAATCCGACGCTTCTACACCTCGTTGGTATGCTGTGTTGCCAGACCGGAGATCTCGCACGCGGTATTCTGTTGCTGGAACGCTGCCTTCGTCAAACTCCGGGAGACATGACTGCGCGGCTTAATCTTGTCCGTGCCCTCCTCGATGCTGGAAAGCCCGAGCAAGCAGAAGCTGTCTGTGCCAACGCAGATGTCACGGGTAATCCGGAATGGTTGCGCCTGCACGGAGACATATTGAAATGCTTGCAGCAGTTCGATGCGGCCGGCCGTGCTTATGAAGCCGCGCTCACGATCAATACTGGGGATTTCGAGGCTTGGAACAATCTCGGAAATATTCGCCTCGAAAATGGTGATCCCGACGGTGCCATTGCGGCGTTCGAACGCGCAAGGACACTTCAGCCAGAATCCGCATTGATTCTAACCAACCTTGGAAAAGCTCTGGCGGCCGGACATCAGTATTCCGAAAGCCTCGTCGAGCTTCAAAGGGCGGCACAGTTGGCGCCGCAGGATACCAATACACTTCTCGAATTCGGGCGGATGATGAACCGCGTTGGCCGGAGCCGAGAGGCCCTTGAGGTGCTGGGCGCCGCGGCACGGCTCGATCGAAGCAATCCTGAAGTCTTTGTCGCCATCGGGCTTGCGTTCGCCCAATTTGGCGAATTCGATCGTGCGGAACAGGCTTACCGCTTTGCTATTGAAGTGGGCCCTACGTTCGCGCAGGCCTATGTCAACCTCGGCCTTCTGCTGGAACAGAGCAATCGCGTTGAACAACTCGATGAATTGATCGCTGCAGCAAAAGCGAACCGAATCGCGCGGGACGAACTGGCCTATATCGAGGCGCTTTCACTGTTTAGAAAAGGCGAACTGAGTGAGGCACTTCAGCATGTGCGATCGACGCATAGCGAGAGCATTGATCCCTTGGTCCGGCAGCAACTGATCGGCCAGCTCGCGGATCGACTGGGCGATGCGGATACGGCATTTGCGGCTTTTACCGCAATGAATCGGGCGATGGCGCGCGATCCTACCGCGCTCGCTTTTGACGGCACCGAACACACATGTTTTGTTGAGGGTCTCACGGCAGTAACGACATCGGATTGGTATTCGCAGTGGCCGCGAATCAATCTCGAGACCACGCCGCCATCGCCGGTGTTCCTGGTGGGCTTCCCCCGATCAGGCACTACGCTGCTCGATACCGTTCTGATGGGGCATCCAGACACGCATGTGCTTGAAGAGGAGCCGCTTCTGGCACGCGTGCGCGACATGCTCGGGGGTATCGAACGTCTGCATGAAGTGAATACGGATGAAGCCAATGCGCTTCGCAGACGTTACTTTCAGGAACTTGATTCGATCTCTCCGGTTGCCCCGGGAAAGCTCGTTATCGACAAGCTGCCGCTTAACGTCCTGCGTACGCCGCTCATCCATCGATTGTTTCCCGATGCAAAATTCATCTTTGCCGCACGGCATCCCTGTGATGCTGTGCTCAGCTGCTTTATGCAGAATTTCAAGATCAACCAGGCGATGGCTACGTTTCTGGATATCCGTAACGCCAGCCTCTTCTACGATCGCACGCTGGCCTATTGGGAACAGTGTCAGCATGTGTTCCCGCTGAACGTCCATGTCATCCGCTATGAGTCCATGGTGGCCGACATGGAAGTGGAGGTACGCGCACTCATCGATTTCCTCGGCTTGCCGTGGGATGACCGAATGCTCGATTATCAGCGTACCGCGGCAGATCGCGGTTATATCCGCACGCCGAGCTATTCGCAGGTCACGGAACGTGTTTATTCGCGGGCGAAAGGGCGCTGGGAACGCTATCGCGCGCACCTGCAGGACGTTCTTCCCATTCTGTCGCCGTGGGCTGAAAAACTGGGCTATGGTCCCGTATTGCCCCTGGGAGGTAGTGAGGGGGCGGGGATTTGAACGCAGCCGCGTCGAAGATTGATGCCGACGCTGCCTATCGAGCTGGCCTCCGGGCGCTTGATACAGGGGATGAAATCGAAGTTCTGCCCCTTCTCGATGCAGCGCTCGATACGGCACCGGATGATGCACGGCTCTGGCAGGTCAAGGCGCTGCTCCACCGTTCCTTGGAAGCGCTTGCGCCCTCGGTCGTTGCGTTCGCGCGCGCTGCTACGCTTGCACCGCAGGACGCGACAATTGCGCATGGCCATGCCCACGCTGCCCTCGAAGCTGGGCTTCCCGCTGCGCCGCTCTTTGAACGCGCTCTTACGCTAGCGAAGGATCGCGGGCCGGTCGTGCAGGGTATTGCCGCTGCACTCGTTGTCGAGAATGGTCCCAGCGCTGCAATCGACAGGCTCCATGCCGAACTTCGCGTGAACCCTGATTGGCTTGTTGGCCACTGGTTGCTCTCAAGACTGCGCTGGACCGAGGGAGATCGGGACGGTTTCGCGGCATCGATCGAGGCTGCGGTGAAGCGCGCACCGCGCAGTGTCGTGCATTGGCGTCAGTACATATTTATCCTGATGCATGGCGGCCTGCATGAGCAGGCTCTGGCTGTCATCGATCGTGCGCGCGCATCTGCCGGCCCGGACATCGCCTTCCTGTTCGATGAGGCTGCCTGCCTTACGGAAAGCTGGCAACTCGATGCGGCGGAACGCGCTTTCGCGGCGCTTCCGCGCACCAGCGACATGTCGGTCGCGATCCACGCGGTCCGCCATTTGTTGCGCTTGCAGCGGCCCGAGGAGGCCGCTGCGCGTGCGGAACCGCTGATGAAGCGCGGCGATGCGCACATGATCATGCCCTACCTCTCGATCATATGGCGGCTGCTCGGCGATTCGCGCTTCGCCTGGCTCGAAGGCGATGATCGCTTCGTCCGCGCCTATGATCTTCGGCAAAAACTCGATTGCTGGCCGAAACTCGCGGAAACCCTGCGCGCTCTTCACGTGACGGCCGGGCAGCCTCTCGAGCAATCCGTCCGCGGCGGCACGCAGACGGATGGACCGCTGTTTTCCCGCATCGAACCGGAAATCTGCGCGCTACGTCAAACGATTGCGGAAACTGTGGCGGAGCATGTTGCGCAGCTTCCGCCGCCAGAAGCAGGTCATCCGCTGCTCGCGCCGCGCCGCGATCGGCGTATACGGTTTACCGGGTCATGGTCGATCCGGTTGCAGGGCTCGGGCCACCACACCAATCATGTCCACCCCGGCGGGTGGCTCAGTTCGGCACTCTATCTCGTTGTGCCGCTGGAAACGGCGGACACAGCGCGCAAGGCTGGCTGGCTCACCTTTGGCCAGCCGCAGGTTGAGCTTGGGCTCGATCTGCCGCCTGTGCGAATGATCCAGCCGAAGGAGGGGCATCTCACGCTCTTTCCTTCAACCATGTGGCACGGCACCACGCCTTTCAGCGAGGGCGAGCGCATGACGGTCGCTTTCGACGTAGGCGTGCCGTGCTAACGCGCTGGCTGCGCCCTCAGCCATCCGGTAACGGATACGCGCTGTTTTCCGGCAAAAGGCGCCACGTAGCTGACGCTGTGCGGCACAGGCACGGCGAACACACGCAGACTGTTGAACGCAGGCGTCAGCACCCGGGAGATGCCGCCGTTTTCATCGTGAAACATCAGCAGGCCGCC
>JAEULI010000095.1 GCA_016793845.1 Sphingosinicella sp. | reverse complement strand
CCCTCCTCGCTCCTATCCATGCGCCCATTTTCGCTCCGTCACGACGCCTCAAAATCAACAGGACAGGCTCTAGCGCCTCGCGCGGTCCCGCCGCGTCGCGATCAGGATACGGGCGCCGATCGCGCCCTCGCGGATGAGTTCGATGCGGTTCAGCCAGCGCTCGCCTTCGGCCAGGAGCTGCGGGATCAGGGCTTGCCCTGCGGCCGTGCGGTGCATCGCCCGAATTCGGTCGATCGCGCCGCCCCAGCTGTATTCGACCTCGGCGGCATAGTCCGCGGAAATATCGCTGACCGCGACGACGGAGAGCCGCGCATCCTCCACCAATCGAGAAAGCGTCTCCACGGAGCGCAGGCGCGGCCGCACGGGTTCCGCATCCGCCCATTCGCGGTAGCGCGGCGATGTCGTCTGGCGTTCGTCGGTGAGCACGAGGCTGCGCACCGCCACCTGCCCGCCGGGCACGAGCGTTTCGCACTGGCTGCGCAGCAGCGTCGTCAGGGGTTCGCCGCGTTCGGCGACGCCATCGACGAGGATGAAATCCGCGTCCGAAAGCAGGGCGCTGTCGGCAGCGCGGAGCAGCCTCACGCGTCCATCCGAAGCGTCGGCGATCGGCTTCTGCGTTTCGGCGGCGAGCACCGTGCAGCCGATCGCCGACTGGAGTTCGCTCGCCACGCCGCCGAGTTCCGCACCGAGATGTAGAATGCGGCTGCGTTGCCCCAGCCCGGCGCGCGCGGACAGCGCCCTCAATTGGGATGTGCCGCGCGGCGTCAGTGAGCCGTTACCCCACACGATCTGTGCGGCGGCCAGCCGTTCGGGCGTCCAGTTCGTGGGTTCGGACGGCTGCGATGGAACCGCCTGCGCACGGGCCAGTGGCGACGGGCGCGGTGACAGTTGCTGGGAGGGCGCTGCATCCTCGTTGGCGACACGGGCGGCGAGGCGGCGTTTCAGCTCGGCAAGGTCATAGCCTTCCCACCATGCGCGCAGGCGCTGCCGCAAGGGTCCGCGCATCGGGATGCTGTCAGGCATTCAGGGCGTGATCGGCGGCCGACGTCATACCGGCGCAGAGCGAGGCAAGCGCGAAGGTCGCCGCATCCTCGCCCACGAGGAAGCGCACCGCCGCGCCATCGCGGCCGACGCGGACGACCCGCGCGCGAATCGCCCCAGCAAGCGGATGGGAGAGCACGACCGGCTCATCGATTTGGAGCGCGTGATCGGTTTCGATGAAGGCGCCGGCTGCTGAGACATCGCGAAGCGCGGCGCTGACGTCCACGCCCGCGGCGTGGAGCGTGCAGAATCTGCCACTGCGGATCGCAGCGTGCCGCCGTGGGAATTCGCTGATATTGTTGCCGATCATTCGCCGTCTGTCCCGCACCAAAGCAACTCTCGGGACATACGCGTCCCGCGGGTATCCAGAGCTAGCGCAAAGCCGTCGATGAAAGGTTAATTGGTGTGGACCGCGAAGCACGGCCTGCCGCTGTCGCGCAGGCGCTGGCAGATAGCGTTGGCATCGCCGGCGTTCGCGAAGCGGCCAGCCTGCAGGCGGACCATGTTGCCGCTCGGCGCGTAAGCCGGTTCAAGGCCCGATACGATCGCCGGATATTCGCGGCGCAGCGCAGTCCACGCCTCGCGGGCGCGGGCTTCCTGGGAGAAGGCGCCGAGCTGGATGCGCCATTCGCCGCCTGCGGGGTTTGCGGCCGCCGGAGCGGCGGCACGGGGCGCTGGGATTTCAGTGTTGGCGACAATCGTGCGGCCGGGTGCGGCGGCAGGGCGGGGGCTTATCACCGCGGGCGTCTGCGCGGGCTTTTGCGTTGCTGCCGGCGTCTTCTCTGCCGCGATGGTATTGGTGAGCTTGCGCGGGGCAGGCGCGGGCACGGGCTTGCCGCTTGATGCAAGCTTGTCGCCCGTCGTCATCGCCTCGACCATCTCGCTGCCGGCTGCCCGGTCGGCAGGCGACAGGCTTGCCGTCATGGTGGCAAGTGCGCGCCCGGCCTGCGGGAGGCCCGCGTTGTTCGCCTGTGTCATGTAAGCATAGGCGAGCGGCCAGTTCTTCGGCAGTGTGTCGCCGTTGAAATGGAGTACGCCGAGCATGTATTGCGCGCGGGCATCACGCTTCGCCGCCGCCTTCTGCCAGAGTTCCGCCGCCTGCGCCTTCTCGCCGCGCTGGGCGAGCAGGATGCCGAGATTGGATTGGGCGGGCGCGTGGCCCTTGTCGGCAGCGCGGCGATAGAAGTCTTCCGCTTTCGCCTTGTCGAGCGGAACGCCGCGGCCGAGCTTATAGGCCTGCCCCATGTTGAAGAGCGCGTCGGGGTCGCCTTTCGCGGCGAACGGCATCCATTCGGTGACCGCGCCCTTGTAGTCGCTTGCCTGCCATTTGACGACGCCTTCCTTGACCCCGCCAAGTGCCGGAACCGAAACGAAAAGGGCAAGAAACGCAGTCGCGGTGATGAGGCCGTGTCGCATGGTGGCGTTCTCTAGAGCAGTCTTTCCGGCAAGGGAATCCCCGACAGTGGTTACGATGCTGTACGCGGAAACTCCCCGCCGCATTTTTCGCACGCAATCATCGGAGAGTTTTCAAGAAATAACCCCAAGGCTTTACCGAAAATTAGCTTTGTGCGTGCGATCCATGCCCCTGCAATTCGCAGAGTCTATGGGGAAAAGCCAATGCGCGTTCTCGCGTTAGCTTCACAAAAGGGCGGTTCGGGCAAGACCACGCTCAGCGGCCATCTCGCTGTTCAGGCGCAGAGGGCCGGCGCGGGGCCCGTCGTTCTCATCGATATCGATCCCCAGGGCTCGCTTGCCGACTGGTGGAACGAGCGTGAGGCCGAAATGCCCGCATTCGCGCAGACGACCGTCGCGCGTCTCGTCACCGATCTTGAAATGCTGCGGCAGAAGGGCTTCAAGCTCGCCGTGATCGATACGCCGCCGGCGATCACCGTCGCCATCCAGAGCGTACTTTCGGTCGCTGAACTCGTCGTCATCCCGACCCGCCCAAGCCCGCACGACCTGCGCGCCGCAGGTGCCACGGTGGAGCTGTGCGAGCGTGCCGGCAAGCCGCTGATCTTCGTCGTGAACGCAGCGACGCCGCGCGCCAAGATCACTTACGAGGCCGCCGTCGCGCTTTCGCAGCACGGCACGGTCGCGCCGGTGACACTGCATCATCGCACCGATTTCGCGGCATCGATGATCGACGGCCGCACGGTCATGGAAATCGAGCCTGACGGCAAGTCCGCGCAGGAAATCGAAGAGCTGTGGACGTACATCGCGGACCGCCTTGAGAAGAATTTCCGCCGGACGGTGTTCAACGCACCGGGCCAGCACGTGCCGACTCCTGCCGCGCGGGCCGCCGGCGGGTTCGGTCGGAAAGCTGCAAGCTAACAATAAGATGCAAGGGGCCGTTCCGGGGAAAGGTAAGTTATGAACGAGGCCAACTATGCTTCTTTGACCGCCGGTCTACTCGCGCGGAAAGGACAAGCGCGTCCGGCGATGCGTCCGCAAGGCTACGGCTTTGCGTCTGACGACGATCTCGGTTGGAACGACATGGGCGGCACCGACATGCTGACCGCCGAGCAGCGCGCCGCGCTGATGCCGGCACAGCCGATGCATTTCCAGCCGCGTCCGGCGGTGGATTTCGATCCGTCCGTGCCGTCTCCGGTTGCCGCGCAGCAGCAGGCGATCGCCGACGAGTTCGCAGCCGCAGCGGCTGCGATCGTTGCCGCGCCGGAACCGGAAATGACTGAGCTTCCCGAGGTTCCCGTGTCTGCGCCGATCGCAGCGCCGATCCCGACGATCAACGTGGCGCCCGCGCAGCCCGTGCATCGCCCGCGGGCGATCGCAGGCTCCAAGGCTAAGGCCGCGTTCACGCTGCGGCTCGATGCCGAGCGTCACATGAAGCTGCGCCTCGCGTGCGTCTATGCGCACCAGTCCGCGCAGCAGCTCGTGACCGCAGCGCTCGACGAATATCTGTCCACGCATTTTCCGGACGCGTTGAAAGACGTGAGGAAGACCGCCGCCAACTAGGCGCGAACGACGGGGTGAAGGGGCCAAGACCATGCAGACTCAGCGCAATACGGTGCTCAAGCTGGCCGCGAGCGCATTCACGCTCGGGGTCTCTCTGACGGCGTGCCAATCCTCGAACAGCCCGGTGGCGCATGTGAATACGGCGATCGGCTCCGTCGATGCGCCGCAGCCTTCGGTCGTCCTCATCAAGCAGGCGGAAGCCGCGCGACTGGCTGGTAATCCCGTAGCTGCGATCAGCTTCGCCGAGCTTGCCGTTACCGCCGATCCGCAGAACGCCGACGCGCGCTTCACGCTTGCCAAGGCCTACACGGCGGCCGGTCGTTACCAGTCGGCCGCGGAAGCCTATGGCGATCTTTCGGCGATGAACCCTGCGGACGCCAACGTCCGCTTCCGCGCTGCGCTGTCGTCGCTCGCGGCGGGTAACCGCTACACGGCACTGTCGTCGCTTGATGCGCTTGCTGCCGAGCCTTCGCTTGCTGCCGATGTCGGCCTCGCGCTTGCGCTTTCGGGTGAGACACGCAAGGCGATCAGCTTGCTTGAAACGTCCGTTCGTGCGGGCAACTCGACGCCGCGCCTGCGCCAGAACCTCGCGCTCGCACAGGCTCTCGCCGGTGAATGGGCCGCGGCGCGCACGACCGCCTCGATGGATCTCGCCCCCGATGCGGTCGATGCCCGCGTCGCGGAATGGGCGGCAATCGCTTCCAACACCGACAGTTCGTGGCGCACGGCCTCCGTGCTTGGCGTGGAGATGGCCGCGAATGACGCTGGTCGCCCGATGGCGCTCGCCTGGGCGCAGCCGCGGGCGGACGTCGTGGTGGCGGCCGTTGAAGCCCCTGTCGTGGAAAGCGCGCCGGAGCCTGTGGCTGTTGCCGCTGTCGCTGTCGCTGTTGCAGAACCCGCTCCGGTGGTCGTTGCCGAGGCCGCGCCGATCGTTCGTGCCGAGCCGGTCGCCATTGCGCGGGCCGAGGTGCCGGTCGCGGCCGAGCCTGCGCAGCCGATCGTGAAGATCCGGGCGGTTCAGCCCGGGTTTGAGGCGCCGAAGCCTGTTTCCGCCGTGAAGCGGGAGATTCGTGCGCTGCAGAAGCCGACGCATGGCGCCTGGGTCGTCCAGCTCGGTTCCTATGCGAAGCCCGAGTTTCTGAACGCGGGCTGGAAGACACTGATCCGCAAGAACAGCGCACTGGGCGAATTCGAGCCGATCCGGAGCCAGATCGCGGTGAAGGGCGCCACATATCACCGTCTCGCTATCGGCTCGTTCGCGAACGTCAACGAAGCGGTCGACCTCTGCCGCGACCTCAAGGCCGGGGGCTATAGCTGCTTCGTCCGCAAGGGTGCGGGCGCGCCGGAAGCCACCTCCAAGAAGGCCTGATCAGCCGGCGAAAGCGATTTCGCCGCCTTTCACGGTCCATTTGACGCGACCCTGAACGGGAAGCCCGTCGAACGGTGTATTGTCTCCTGCCGAGACGAACTTCGACGCCGCGATGCGCCACGGCGCGCCGGGATCGAACAGCACGATGTCGGCCGGCGCCCCTTCACCGAGATTTCCGCCCGGAACCCCGAAGATCGCGGCCGGTGTCGCGCTCATCATCGCGATGAGGCGGGAGAGGGGAACGCTTGCGTTCTCGCCCGCTGAAATCGCCAGCGCGAGCAGCGTCTCCGCGCCGGACATGCCGGGCGTCGCGTGTGCAAACGGCAGTCGCTTCTCGTCCTGCCCGCGCGGATCGTGCGCCGAAGTGAGGCAATCGATCGTGCCGTCCGCAAGACCGCCAAGCAGCGCGCGGCGATCATCCTCGCTGCGGAGCGGCGGGGAGAGACGCGTGAAGGTGCGGTAGCCGGTGACGGCTTCGTCGTTCAGCAGCAGATAGGCCGGTGCGGTGCCACAAGTGATGCGTGCGCCGCGCGACCGTGCGGCCCGGATCACGTCCAGCCCCTCGGCCGTCGTCACCTGATGGATGTGGAGCCGCGCGCCTGCCGCCTCGGCAAGGCGCACGTCGCGTGCGATGGCGACGGCTTCGGCGATGGCGGGGGCTGAGGCGAGGCCCAGCCGTGTTGCGGTTTCGCCCGTCGTCGCTTCGGCGCCTTCGGTGAGCGCGGCGTCTTCGGCATGGACGACGGTGACGAGATCGAACGCGGCCGCGTATTGCAGCAGCCGGTACATGACCGCTGCAGAGGCGATCTGGCGGCGTCCGGTTGCGATGGCGACGGCGCCTGCCGCCTTCATCAGCGCGACCTCGGCAAGCTCGGTACCTGCGAGACCGCGCGTAGCGGCGGCGAGCGGATGCACCCAGACGTGCGGCTTGCCGATGCGCTGGGCGCGCTCGGCAAGCGCGGGGTCGTCGATCACCGGCGACTGATCAGGCATCAACAGCGTGCGCGTGATGCCGCCCGCAAGGAACGCGGCCGGTTCCGATTTGAACACGC
>JAEULI010000078.1 GCA_016793845.1 Sphingosinicella sp. | reverse complement strand
AGCGTGCGCGGCATGCCGAGCATCCGGATGAACCGGTCGAGCGCCTCGGAGGCCGTACTGCCGGGCTCGCCGAGGCAGGCGCTGATGCGCGTCTGGCGGCTGGCGTCATGTTCGGCGTTCCACGCGAGAACATAGGGGGACATGACGCAGGACGTGTAGCCGTGCGGCACGTCGCAGGTGCCGCCGAGGATATGGCCGATCGCGTGGCTCGCGCCCATGGGCACGCCGCCGATGATCGAGATCATCGATTGCCAGGCGCCGACCTGACACTTCAGCCGCCCCTCGACATCCCCGGCATCCCGCTTCACGCGGCTCAGACCCTCCACCAGAAGGCGCAGCGCGCTGTCCGCGAGCCCGTCCGCGAAATCGTTGGACTCGTAGGAGGCCAGCGTCTCGATCGCGTGGTCGACCGCGCGCACGCCCGTCGAGAACCACAGCCATTCCGGCGTGTGCCGCGTCAGTTCGGGGTCGAGCACGACGGCGATGGGCGCCATGTTGCGGTGCTCGTAGCCCTGCTTGTGCATCACCGCTTCGTCGGTCGCGCCCGACAGGGCGTTGAACTCGCCGCCCGAAAGCGTCGTCGGCACGCAGATCACGCGAACGTCGGGGCCCACGGTGATCGGGTTGATGACCTGGCCGTCGTCGGTGACATAGGTCCTGAGCGGCTCGAACGCTTCCACCGACCGCACATCGTGCTTCAGCAGCAGCGCGATGATCTTGCCCGCGTCGGTGACCGATCCGCCGCCGATCGTGACGATGAGGTCGGCATCGGCGGCGCGCGCCGCGTTCGCGCCGGCGAGCACGCCCGATCGCGGCGCGTGCGGCTGGATTCCCGTCCACGTCGCCGCATGGCGCGCGCCGAGGGCGGCCTCCACCTTGCGCACCGCGTCCGTTGCATTCGCCAGCGTCGTTCCGGCAAGGATGAACACGCGCTCCGCACCGAGAAGCGCGGCCTGTTCCGCGATCGCCTCCGCAGCGGGCCGGCCGATGACCACGCGCTCGGTCGACGTGAAACCCATTGTCGTTCCAGCCATGTCACCCTCCGTCCTTTTTTCGGATGCTGGCACAACAAAATTCTACTGTCCAGTATATTCAATCTCCGCCCGCGATGCGGCGCGGCATTCTCGGCCCTTGACTAATATTATACTCATCAGTAGGCAACGATGAAGGCAGCTTTGGTCCAGCAGGGGAGTACGCGGTCGTGGCTGTTGAGAGTGACGCGTCTGCCGCAGGCCCGCTGTCGGGCATCCGCATCGTGGAGTTCGCCGGCCTCGGCCCGACGCCCTTCGCCGCGATGCTGCTCGCCGACTACGGCGCGGACGTGCTGCGCATCGATCGCAAGGGCCAGCCCGACCTCTCCCCCGGCGACGGCCAGCAGGATTTCCTGAACCGCAGCCGAAGCTCGGTCGCCCTCGACATCAAATCCCCCGAAGGGCTCGCGCTCGCAAGGCGCCTGATCGGGAAGGCGGACGTCCTCCTCGAAGGCTATCGCCCCGGCGTCATGGAGCGGTTGCAGCTCGGGCCGGAGGCCGCCTTCGCGCTCAATCCGCGGCTTGTCTACGCGCGCATGACAGGTTGGGGGCAGACCGGCCCGCTCGCCCACAAGGCCGGGCACGACATCAACTATGTCGCGCTCACCGGCGGCCTTCACATGATGGGCAGCGCGGACGCCCCGCCGCCCCCGCCGCTCAACGTCGTCGGCGATTTCGGCGGCGGCGGCATGCTCGTCGTCTCGGGCATCCTCGCCGCGCTCGTGGAGCGGCAATCGAGCGGTTGCGGCCAGATCGTCGACGCCGCCATGATCGACGGCGCGGCGCTGCTGCTCACCCAGCTCTACGCGTGGAAGGCGATGGGGTTCTGGTCGTCCCGGCGCGCCGCGAACCTTCTGGACGGCGGCGCCTACTTCTACCGCTGCTATGAAACCGCCGACGGCTACGTGGCCGTCGGCGCGATCGAGCCCCAGTTCCACGCCGCGCTGATCGCCGGTCTGGGCCTCAACCTCGAAGACTTCTCCGATCACATGAACAGGGCGCTCTGGCCCGAGCGTTCGAGGCAATTGGAAGCCCTGTTCAAAACGCGCACGCGCGATGAATGGATCGCCATGCTCGCGCCGTTCGACGCCTGCGTCTCCCCGGTGCTGACGCAGGACGAGGCCGTGCGCCATCCCGCGAACACCGGGCGCGACGTCTTCACGCGCGGAGACGCGCCGCAGCCCAATCCCGCGCCGCGCTTCTCGCGCACCCCCGCGCAGATCCGGCGCCCGCCGACACTGCCGGGCGAAAGCGGCCGTGAAGCGCTGAGGGCATGGGGTATCCCGGAGGCGGAAATCGGCGCGCTCGCTTCGCGCGATATTCTTCTCGCCGACTGATCGCCCGCCATAAGGCCGCGCCCCGCCTACCAGCCGATCTGCAGCTCGATCAGCCCGCGGAAATGCACGCCGCGCCAGTGCGGCGCGCGCGCATCAACCCGCATTTTCGGCAGGCGCCGCGCCAGCGTCGCGAGCCCGATCGCGCCTTCGATCCGCGCCAGTTCGGCCCCGACGCAGAAATGGATGCCGCCGCCGAAGGTCAGGTGCCGCGGCCCGTCGCGCGTGATGTCGAAGACGTCGGGGTCGGCGAAAACGCGGGGGTCGCGGTTTGCCGCGCCCAGCATCGCCATGACACGCTGGCCGGCCGCGATCCTGTGCCCGCCGAGCAGCGTGTCGGCAAAGGCGGTGCGGTAGGTCATCGTCAGCGAGCTTTCGAAACGCAGGATCTCCTCGGCCGCCGAAGCCGCGAGCGCCGGATCGTCCACGAGCCTTTGCCACTGTTCGGGATGGCGATGCAGCGTCAGCAGCCCGTTGCCGAGCATATGCGCCGTCGTCTCGAACCCCGCCCCGAACAGCGCGATCGCCACCGTGGTCATCTCCCATTCGGAGAGGCCGCTGCCGCCGTCGCGTGCGTTCAGCAGCGCCGTGGCGAGATCGTCGCGCGGCTCGCGGCGCCTGCGATCGAACACCGCCTTGAAGAACCGCTCGAGGAACAGGATCTGGTCGTTGGCGAGCTTCAGCTCGTCCGCCGGAAGCGGCCGCATCTCAAGGACGAGGAAGCTGTCCTGGATCGCCTTGTTGAGCGCGGCGAGCAGATCGTCGTCGGCTTCGTCGGCGTCGATGCCCAGCATGTCGCACATCACCGCGGTGGGCAGCTTGTAGGCGAAATCATGGATGAACTCCATGCGCCCGCCCGCGATGACCTTGTCGAGAAGCCGGTCGGTTATCTCCTGGATGCGCGGCCGCATGGACTGGACACGGCGCGCCGTCAGCGCCTGCGTGACGAGCCCGCGAAGCCGCGTATGCTTCGGGGGATCCTGAAACACGAAGACGTCCGCCAGCCAGCGATAGGCCGGATGCGCGAACACGTCGAAGTCCTCGCCGTACAGAAGCCGGATGTTCCGTTCGAAATCACCCTGGCCGAAATTCTGCCGATCCATCACGATCGCGCGGACGTCGTCGTAGCGCGTCACCACCCAGTAGCCATGTCCCGACCAGTGCACGGGGTCCTGTTCGCGCAGCAGCGCGAAGGCCGGATACGGATCGGCAAGCAGCTCGGGATCGTTGGGATCCATCGCGAAATCACGCAGCCAGCGTTCGGGCGCGGCCTCCGCCATCAGGAAAGCCTTTCCGGGCTGTAGACGGGCCTGAACCTTCCGGCCTCCCGCACGACGCGAACGGCGTGGACGCCGCCGAAGTGCGCGGGAACCAGCAGGGCGCCCCGTTGCGCGGCTTCGTCGAGCACCGCATGCCGGCTTTCGCGCGCCGTGTCCTGATCCTCGCAGAACTGGCTGTTCCAGTCCGGATTGTGGATCTGGATCGGGTGGTGAAGCACATCGCCCACGAACAGCGCCGCATCGCCCTGCGCCAGCACGCGCATGGCGAGGTGCCCCGGCGTGTGTCCGGCCACCGAGAACAGATCGATCCCGGGCCGGACCTCGAAGCCGCTCTCGGCCCACACCACGCGGTCCTGATCGATCAGCGGCTGGACGCTGTCTTCGAACACGCCGGCGTTCACCGCCTTGCCCACGGCGGAAGGTTCCACGCTGTCGTCATTGGGGTCCCAGCACGAACGATCGCCGAGCGGCAGGACATAACGCGCATTCGGGAAGGTCGCCTTCCAGCCGTCATCGGCGCGGACCGTGTTCCAGCCGACATGATCGATATGGAGATGCGAACAGACCACCGTGTCGATGTCGCCGGGCTCGAAGCCCGCCGCCCGAAGCCGGCTCAGGAAATCCGTCTGCATGCCGCCGAAGATCGGGATGCCCGGCCGTTCCTTGTCGTTCCCCGCCCCGGTATCGAACAGGATCTTCTCGGTCCCGGTGTCGATCAGCCAGCTTTGCAGGAAGCCGTAGATCAGCCCGGTTTCCGCCTGATGATATTCGGGCACGAGCTCGTGCTCATGCGGTTGCCAGCGCGCTTCTTCGAAACCCCGGAACATCGCGGAGGGCGGCGCGAACCCGCCCTGCCACTCCTCGATGCGGTGGAGCGTCATGTCTCCGATGCGAAACCTGTCCATCCGCGGCGCCTCCGATGGTTGCCGGGTCCGGGCGCCGGAAACCCCGGCACCCGGCCTCCGCGATCAGAACGTGTAGCCGAGCGTGAACCCATAGGTGCGCGGCGGGATCACCGATCCGACACGCACCAGCGCGAATGTCGGCGCGGTCACGATGTTGTTCGAGATCGCGAACTCGTCGGTGAGGTTGCGCGCCCAGAGGCTGGCGGAAAGCCCGCTCTCGTGCTTGTACGTGAGGTTCGCGTTCACCAGCGCGTAGCCGTCCTGCTCCGCGTCGCTGTTGTTGAACTCGGTGAAGTAGACCTTGCTCTGATAGCTCATGTCCGCGCCGAGCGTCAGCTCGCCGGGACCGACATCGACCGTGTAATCGAAGCCGGCGCCGAACGAGAACTTCGGCGCGTTCGGCAGGCGCTTGCCGTCGAGGTCCGCGAGCGCCGGGTCCGAAGGGCAGGGATCGTAGGAAATGCCGGGGCGGCTGACCCCCGCGCCGTAGTATCCGTTGCAGAAGTCCTGGAACTTCGCGTTGAGATAGGCGGCGTAGGCATTGAGCGTCAGGTTTTCGTTCACGCGCCCGCTCAGCTCGAGTTCGGCGCCGTAGTTCTTGGCCGAACCGGCGTTGATCGTCTCGACGATGCTCTGCGCGTTGACGAAGCCGACCTGCAGATCGGTATAGTCATAGTAGAACACGGCGCCGCTCAGCAGGATGCGGTTGTCGGCAAACTGCTGCTTGAAGCCCGCCTCGTAGTTCCACACGAATTCCGGATCGATGACCGAGTTCGCGCTGCCCACGTTGATGACGCCGGACTTGAAGCCGCGCGTGACCGTTCCGTAGATCAGCGTCTCATCGGCCGGACGCCATTCGACCAGCAGCTTCGGCGTGATTGCGCCCCAGCCCTTCTTCCTGTCGGTGGGAATGTCGATCCCGACGGCGTCGAAGGTGAACCGGCCGACGCCCTTGCGCCGTTCATAGCTGTAGCGCGCGCCGGCCGTGACGCGCAGCTGCGAGGTCAGGTCGAACGCCGCCTGCGCGAAGATGCCGTACGACTTGGTGTCGACCGTGCCGCGCTGGAAATAATTGCCGTCGTCGAACGTATCGGCGGGCAAGCCGAAGAGGAGGCCGAGGTTGATGGTGGGAACCTTGACCTCGCCGTACAGTTCTTCCTCGAAATACATGGCGCCGGCAAGGATATCGAGCCCGCCGCTCTTGTAGTTCAGCAGCACTTCCTGGCTGAACGAATTGGCATCCTCGATATAGTTGTTCTGACCGAACATCCAGACGTCGGAGACGTCGAGGTCGGTCCTGTTGAACCGGTAGAAGTCGCGGTAGGCGGTGATCGACTTGATGTTGAAATCACCGGAATCCCATTCGACGAGCGCGGTGTAATTCTCGCCGTTGCGAATGTTGATCGGGTCTTCGTCGGAATACACGTTGCGCAGGTTCGGCTTCTCGCCGCGCGCCGTGTAGTAATCGAAGATGGTTTCGCCGCCCAGCAGCTTGTGGGGCAGCGCTTCTGCCGGAACGATCGTCGGGCCGAAGTAGTGGAAGGCGTAGTTGTTGTCGTCCTCCTCATAGTGCTCGACGATCAGCGAGGCCGTCAGCTCGGGCGACAGGCGCGCCTCGAGGATGCCGCGCACGGCATAGGCGTCGCGGTTGTCGACGTCGGAGCCGGTGAACAGGTTCTTGCCGTAACCATCGCGGTCTTCCTTCTTGCCCGCGATCCTGAACAGCAATTTGTCGGCGACGATCGGGCCGCCGACCGCGCCCTCCAGCGTGATGGCATCGTAATTTCCATAGGTGCCGCGAATATAGCCCGCGAACTCTTCGGTCGGCTTCGCGGTGACGAGGTTGATCGCGCCGCCCGTGGCGCCGCGGCCGTACAGCGTCCCCTGCGGACCGCGCAGCACCTCGATCTGCGCAAGGTCGTAGAAGCCCGCGAGCTGCGCCGCCGGCCGCGAGATCATCGCGCCGTCCTGAAGGAACGCGACGGCACCGTCCGCGCCGAGATCGATGCTCGTCATGCCGATGCCGCGAATGAAGGTGCGGTTCACGCCGAACTGGTCGCCGATCGACACGTTCGGCACCGACGACTGCAGGTCGCTGATATCCTGGATGCCGCCAGGCCCCAGATCCTGGGACGAGATCGCTGACACCGCCGCCGCGGTATCCGCGAGCGACGTGTTCTGGCGCGTGGCGGTGATGACGATTTCCGTGGGCTGCGCCTCGTCGGCACTGTCCCCCGCGCCCGCCTGCTGCGCCAGCGCGAAGCCGGAGAACGACGCCGTCGCCAGAAGCCCGGCCCCGAATGCAAATACACATGAGTTCCGTCGCATAGCAGCACCTCCCCGAATGTTTATGACTTATATGGCCAATGAATATACTTGTGAGTAGTTTTTTGCAAGCGCCTTCGAGAGCGCAGGTTTACCGATGCGTAGTGTCGCGGAAAGGCAGTAATTCAGCCAATTTCCATGAGGCGCGACGGCACTCGGGCCCGTACAGGCCGATCCATCATACTGATCAGTATACACACCAGCCGCGTGGACGCACCGTATCACTCGTTCGCGGATGCACTGTCCGTCTTGAAGAGGAAGTCGGCGGGGTCGGCGCTGCGCGTCATGCGCCAGAAGGCGTCGTTTCGCCACGGCGTGATCGCGACGATGCGCCCGCGCGCGTTGCGGTACCAGTTCTCCGTGCCGGGATGCGTCCACACCAGCTTCTCATGCGCCGCGTCCACCCGGTCCGAATAGTCGGCGTAGACCTGCTCCCTGACCTCCACCGCGACTGCGTTCTGCCGCAGCATTTCCTCGACTATGCGCAGCGCATAATGGGCTTGGTTCTCGATCGAGCGGATCATGCTGCCGCCGTGCCCGGCCCCGACATTGGGGCCCAGCAGGATAAAGAAGTTCGGAAAGCCGGCGACGACCGTGCCCAGGTAGGCCGCGGCGTTGTCGCCGTCCCAGAAGTCGCGAAGCACGCGGCCGCCGCGGCCGACGACCTCGTAGGAGCCAAGGACATTCGCCGCCTGGAAGCCCGTTGCCAGGATCAGGATATCGGCTGACACGCTATCGCCGCTGCCGGCAATCAGCCTGTCTCCCTGAATCTCGGCGAGCCGTTCGGGGATCAGCCGGACATTTTCGCGGCGGAGCGTGCGATACCAGCCGTTGTCGAGCAGCATGCGTTTCGCGAACGGCGGGTAGTCGGGAAGGACGTGCGGCAGAAGGTCCTGCCGATCGCCGAGTTCGTCCATCACATAGCGGGTGAAATACTCGCGATGGCCGTCGTTGATCGCGTTCACCGCGCGCGCGGGATCATGCCAGTCCGGGTCCCTGAACAACGTGCCGTGCACCCGGTCGTTGAACGTCCACGACAGTCGCTGCTCGTACCACGCCCTGTAGAGCGGAACGGTCTGGAGCAAATAGCGCACACCTTCCGGCACTGGCTTCCTGAACTGGGGAAACGGCGCGGCCCACTGCTTCGAACGCGCGAAAATCGTAAGCTCGGCAACGCTTTCGGCAATAGCAGGCACCACCTGCATCGCCGACGCGCCATTGCCGACGACCGCCACGCGCTTGCCCGATACGTCGAGATCTTCCGGCCAATCGGAGGTGTGCACCACGCGGCCGGTGAAGTTGTCCAGCCCGGGAATCGTCGGGACGAGGGGCATGTTCAGGATACCGACCGCGCTGAAGATGAGGTCGGCATGGTGCTGCGCCGTCTGCCCGTCCTTGTCAGCAACGGTAACGCTCCAGCGGTTCTCGCTTTCGATCCACTCGGCCTTCTGCACCATCGTCTCGAAGCTGACACGGTCGTAAAGACCGTACTCGGTAGCGGTTTCGACCAGGTATGAGGAAATCTCGTCGCGCAATGGGAAGTATTTGGTCCAGTCGGCGCCGCGGAACGAGAAAGTATAGGTCAGGTTCGGCGTATCGACGCCGCATCCCGGATAACGATTTTCCCACCAAGTACCGCCGAATTGCGTATTCTT
>JAEULI010000075.1 GCA_016793845.1 Sphingosinicella sp. | reverse complement strand
TCGCAGATGAACCTTGCACGCGTGAAGGCGGACCCGCTGGTCCGTGCGCGCAATCTCGACGAGGTGCCGCTGGCGAGCGCGGTCGGCATGATCGCGCGAGAGCGGCTGACCGGCGAGCCGTCGCCCGCCATCGCCGACGCGGGTCTGTCGCATGTGCGAGACTGGATTGAGGAGAAGGCCGGGCGCCATCTCGACGACCTTGCTGCCAATCTCGACGATCAATCCGCCTTCGCATCGCTCACCCGGCGCATCCTCGCTGATCTCGGTCTCGGTGAGGACAAGGGCGAGGAGCCCGAGCAGGACGATCAGGAAAGCGGCGAGGACGAGCAGCAGAACGAGGGCGACAGCGACGACGGCGACGACGAGGGCGCCGCCGGGCAGGATTCGAGCATGGATACCCGTGCCGAGGAGAGCGAGAGCGGCGATCAGGAAACGAGCCAGAGTGCGGAGATGGACAGCGACGCTATGTCCGACGCCGACATGGCGGAGGACGGCGACGAGGGCGTGGTGCCGTGGCGCCCGAACACGCCGACGAACGATCTCTCGCCCGATTTCGATTATCACGCCTACACCGCGAAGTTCGACGAGGTGCTGACCGCCGAGGAGCTTTGCGACGCCGAGGAGCTGACGCGCCTGCGCGGCTATCTCGATCAGCAGCTCGTGCACCTGCAGGGCGCGGTGACGAAGCTCGCGAACCGCCTGCAACGCCGCCTGATGGCGCAGCAGAACCGGGCGTGGGATTTCGATCAGGAAGAGGGCCTGCTCGATCCGGCGCGGCTGACACGCGTCGTCGTGAACCCCGAGCACGCGCTCAGCTACAAGATCGAGCGCGACACCGATTTCCGCGACACGGTGGTGACGCTGCTCATCGACAATTCAGGCTCGATGCGCGGGCGCCCCATTTCGATCGCGGCGATCTGCGCGGACATCCTCGCGCGCACGCTCGAACGCTGCGCGGTGAAGGTCGAGATCCTCGGCTTCACGACGCGCGCATGGAAAGGCGGGCAGAGCCGCGAGCAGTGGCTCGCCGACGGCCGCCCGCCGAAGCCGGGCCGCCTCAACGACCTCCGCCACATCATCTACAAGACCGCCGACGCGCCGTGGCGGCGCGCGCGCAAGAACCTCGGCCTGATGATGCGCGAGGGGCTGCTGAAGGAAAACATCGACGGCGAGGCACTGCTCTGGGCGCACAATCGCCTGATCGGTCGCCCCGAGGAACGACGCATCCTGATGGTGATCTCGGATGGCGCACCTGTCGACGATTCGACGCTGTCGGTGAACAGCGGCAACTACCTCGAACGCCACCTGCGGCAGGTGATCAAGTGGATCGAGGGCCGCTCACCCGTGGAACTCATCGCCATCGGCATCGGCCACGACGTGACGCGCTACTACAACCGCGCCGTGACCATCATGGACGCCGAGCAACTCGGCGGCACGATCATCGAACAGCTCGCGCAGCTTTTCGAGGAGGAAGGTGCAGGCAAGGGGCGGGGACGGAGGGCGGCTTAGGACTGGAGCGGCTTAGGACTGTTGGTGAGGCCGAGCTTGAGAGTGTCGTTCGTCCAAGGCTATGGCTAGTTTCCTTTCGTGATGGCTTTGTGCAACAAACTCAGCATGACAATTGATAAACGCGCCATCAAGATTCTGATGAACACGTATTGGTCGTCTGCAGGTTGGCGAGACGAGCCGACAGTTTCGCCAGAAGATTTGGCTTATGCGAAATCACATCATGTAATGTTTGATCCGGTTCGTTTCTCCCATGATGAAGCGATTGAGGCAGCTTTTCAGACCGTAGCAGCTATCACCCAAGCTGAAGTCGTGAGTGCTTTTATTGCAAGCCTTAGCTCGAGGCGCTTGGATATTAGATCGGGTCTAGGAAGCTATGCTGTTGGACGCCACTTTCAGCGGCATCGTGCAAAAACTAGCTTCGGTAGGAAATTCTGCACCTATTGTGGATTGTATCCCGTAGAAGATGTCGACCTGAACATATTGAATTTCGAACGCCTGAAATGGGGCGGCGTTCGCCATACGCAACCGACCTACATCGCATTTGATTTGCGCATTCTGCGCGAAACGCATTGCCCTTCACCAAACCCAGATGATTTTGGAATACTGCGCGCTATCCTGAGCGTAGCTCGATCGATGCCATCGAAAGCCCGCCTAAGTGATCTAGATAAGTCGCTATCCAAGGTGTTGGCATCCAACAGCGCAGAGCGTCGGGCTCTGATCGGCATTCTCGGTTATGCGGGAATCCTGATTGATCCGTCGCGGCCCGCATTTCGTAAGGGTTTTGTGGCGGACTCAGAGCGGGAGCAAACACCTTGGTATAAAGATGATTGGCCATACCCGGTTCAGTGGTGGAACGGCTCATTCGGTATTGATGAGGCTGCGGTGGACGATTGGTTCCCATCCCTGAGTACCTAAAGCCACATCAAGGCTAACCATCATTTGGTCACCGGCCGGTGCTCAGCCCTTTACTGGCCGCCGCGCCAGCCGCGAGAGTGCATCGCCGAGGAAGTCCATCACGACGCGCACCCTCGGTTCATGCCGCAGGCGCTCGTGCGTCAGGAGCCAGACGCCGCGCTCGACGTTGTCGGGGGCGGGCATACAGCGGATGAGGTCGGGCTCCGCATCGGCGACGAAGCAGGGGAGCGCCGCGATGCCCGAGCCGGATTTGACCGCGGCCAGAATCCCCGTGAGCGAGGCGTGCATCAGGACGACGGAGTCTTCGAGGCCGTGCTGTTCGAGCCAGTGTCTGTAAATGCGCCACACGCCTTCGCTGCCGCCGCCGATCATCGGATGTTCGCGCAGGTCGGCGAGGGTTTTGGGCAGGCCGCGTGTCGCTGCGTAGCTTCGGCTGCAATAGGGTGTCCAGGTTTCGTCGGCGACGCGACGGCAGACGAGTCCGGCCCCGGCGGGGCGGCGTGCACTGCGGAGCGCGATGTCGGCTTCGCCCGCCGCGAGGTCGCACAGCGCCTCGGTGGCGTCCAGCTCGATCCGGATCGCCGGATGCGCGGCGCGCAGATCGCGCAAGATCGGCGAGAGGATGGTGACGGCGTGGATTTCCTGCGCGGATAGGCGCACCGTGCCGCTCGCCTGTCGCACATGGCCGCCCGCCGCATCGGCAAAGCCCGACGCGGCGGCATCGACGGCTTCGGCGTGGCGGAGCAGCGAGTCGCCCGCCGGGGTCAGCGCATAGCCGCTCTGCCGCCGCTCGAAGAGCATGACACCGAGGGCGGCTTCCAGCGCGGTGATGCGCCGCGCCACCGTCGTCTGGCTTACCCGCAGCGCGGTGCCGGCGGCGAGCGTGCTGCCCGTGCGCGCGACGGCGAGGAAATGGCGCAGGTCGTTCCAGTCGAACATGGGTGCATTCTGCACATTTGCAGAACGAGCTGGCAATATCGTTGTTCGGAGAGTGGGCGCAAACGCGCTATTCAGGCACTGCGGCGCCGCGAACCCCTCCCACACCGCATGGAGCCTAACCGATGAAAACCCTGCTTGCGCTCTCCGCGCTCGCCGGCGCCCTGTGGGCACTGCCCGCCGCCGCCGAACCCATTTCCCCGCAAACGACGCGTGTCGTGTCCTACGGCGATCTCGACCTTGCGACCCACGAAGGGCGCCGCGCGCTCGATCGCCGCATCGGCATAGCCGTCCGCAGCGCATGTGGCGCGGCCTCGAGCGCCGATCTTGTCGGCAAGCGCGAGGTGCGCCGCTGCCGCGAGGTGACGCTGGCGGCCATCAGCCCCGTCGGCGCCGCCATGCAAAGCGCCGCTCTTGAAGACGGCCCGGCGCGTCCTCCCACGCGCTGAGCCGCTCTGGCCCGTCGCAGCATCACCTGCGACGGGCCGTTCGTCGCACCTGTCCGAACCCTGACAGAAACATTCACAAGCCGTTCAAACGGCGAGTCGCAGTCTCTCCACGTGGTCATCGGCGGACCCAGTTCCCCTCCCGCCGATGGCCGCGAGCAAAGAGTGGAGAGACGATATGTTGAACAGGATTCTGATGGCCGCTGCGGCGATGACCATGCTGACGGCGGCGCCGGCGATGGCCGACAACGACCGTTGGGATCGCGGCGGCAAGCATTGGCAGAAGGATCGCCACGACGAGCGCAAGGCGTATCGCAAGGGCTACCACGACGGGCGCAAGTACGACCGCCGGGATGACCGCCGCGACAACCGCTATGCCTACCGCGACGGCTATCGTGACGGCCGCTTCTATGACGGCCGCCGCTATTACGACAATTATCGCCCGGTCTATTACCGCGGTTCCAATGATTATCGCGGCGGCTGGTACGGCCAGGGTGGCCGCTACTATTCGAGCTACGATCGCTGCCGCAAGGACAGCAACATCGAAGGCACGCTGATCGGCGGTGTGCTCGGCGGTGTGCTCGGCAACGAGGTGGCGCGCCGCGGCGACAAGACTGTCGGCACCGTGATCGGCGCGGGTCTTGGCGCACTCATCGGCCACGAGATCGACGACAAGGGCGGCAAGCGTCGCTACTGCTACTAAAGGCCGCGCCGCCGGTTCGCATTGAACCCCATCGCGGCTGGCGGAACGGGCCGCCCGGGCAAGTACCGGGCGGCTCTTTTCTTTCGCGCCAAAGAGGCTAACAAGCGGGCAAAGAAACCGCAGGACCTGATCATGACCGAAACCGACAGCCCGCCCGACCGCCTGTGCGCGGATCCGGACAGCCCCTTTTTCAGCGAAGCCGCGATGGAACGCGGCGTCGGCATCCGCTTCAAGGGGCGCGAGCGCACCGATGTGGAGGAATACAGCGTCAGCGAAGGCTGGATCCGCGCGGCGCTTGGCAAGAAGGTGGATCGGCGCGGCAAGCCGCTCACCATCACGCTGAAGGGCGATGTCGAGGCCTACTGGCGGAGCTGATCCGATGCTCGAAGGGGCACAGAAGGTTCCGAGCCCGAAGCTCGACCTTTTTATCCGCAAGCGGTTTCTGACGCCGGAGGAATGCGCGGAAATCGTGGCACGGATCGATGCGAAGCGGCGGCCTTCGGAAATCGCCGACGATCTCGGCTACGCGGCCTATCGCACCAGCGAGACCTGCGATCTCGACGGTGCGGACCCCGTTGTCGCGGCGCTCAACGAACGCATCTGCGCGTACATGGGGATCGACCCCGCGTTCGGCGAACCCATTCAGGGCCAGCGCTATGCCGTGGGGCAGGAGTTCAAGCAGCACACCGACTATTTCGAGCCGGATGGGCCCGATTATGCACGCTACTGCACGGTCTCCGGCCAGCGCACGTGGACGGCGATGATCTACCTCAACGACCCCGCCGCGGGCGGCGCCACGCGCTTCAAGGTGATCGACAAGATCGTGCAGCCGGAAACCGGCAAGATCGTCGCGTGGAACAACCGCCGCGCCGACGGCACGCCCAATCCCGCGACGCTGCACGCCGCGATGAAGGTGCGGAGCGGCGTCAAGTACGTCATCACCAAATGGTTCCGCGAACGTCCCTGGGGATGACATGAAAAAGGGCCCCGCACGCTGGTGCGAGGCCCTTTTCCGTTGACCCGGGTACGCTAGAACTTCGCGCTGAGGCCCAGCGAGAAGGACCGGCCGATGTCGTAGGTGTTCCGATCGACACGCGTGCCGTTGTACTGCTGGAACTCCTCGTAATTCTCGCCCGTCAGGTTGCGTGCTTCGAACTTCACTTCGAGCTCCTTGCCCGCAACCGTAAAGCCCTGCCGCGCCACGAAATCGAGACGCAGGCCCGGCTCCTCGATGAAATCGATCGGCGTGCCCTGATACGAGAAGCGGTTCGAGATGCGGTTGCTTGCGTAGGTCAGCATCAGCGTCTGCTGGGAGAGACCTTCGCTATCCTCGAAACCGATCTGCACGTTGACGATATGATCCGACTGGCCGGTGAGCTTCGCACCGTCGTTGAAGACGAGCGAGGCCGCGATCGGCACGCCGGCCGTATCGGTCGGGATCGTCGTGTCCCCGGCGCCCACCTTGATCTTCGATTTCGTGTACGTGTAGTTCGTCGCGATCAGCAGATCGCGCGTCTCGAAGAATTTGCCGGGCAGCCAATCGGACAGCGCGAAATACTTCTGCACCTCAAGCTCGGCGCCGTAGAGCTGGGCTTCCGGCGCGTTCGCGAAGGTGGTGAAGAACGTCTGCCCCTGCTGCGTGGCGATCGCCTCGATCGGCTTGTCGATCTTCTTGTAGAAGCCGGCGAGCGACACGCGCTCGTTGCGGCCCATGTACCATTCGTAGCGCGCTTCGAAGTTCAGGAGCTTGCTGTCTGTGAGGTACGCGTTGCCGATGAACGTGCGGTCCGATTCCGTATCGAAATACTGCTGCGGTGCCAGCTCGCGGAACTGCGGGCGGGCGATGGTTTTCGATGCGGCGATGCGGAGTTGCATGTCCTCCGCGAAGTTCCACGTGATCGTCGCGGCCGGCAGGAAATAATCGTTGGCAAGGTTCGTGGAGAGGCCGGCGCCACCACCTGTGCCGAACAGATCGATGGCGTTCACGAATTGCTTCGCATCCTCGTAGCGCACGCCGATGCTGGCATTGAGGAATTCCATCAGTTCGATCTCGGCCTGCACGTATCCGCCATGCACTTCGAGACCCGCATCGTACTTGGCGACGCCCGCCGCGCCGGAGCGGTCGGTGAGCACGATGTCGTAGGTGTAGATGTTGTAGTCGGAGAGCAGATAGTCAGGACGCTGCTGTGCAATGGCGAGACCGAGGCTCGCTTCCGGAAGGAAGGCGAAGTCGCGGCGCGTCGAGGTGCGCGTCGTGTCCGTATAGGCATAGCCCGCGGTGAGCGTGATGGACCGCTCGGTCGGCAGCTTCCAGCTGACGTTCGCGGAGCCCGCCCATACATCTTCCGAAAGGTCGGAGAACGAGATCGTCGCGCTCTGGCCACCGGTACGGAGGTCGTTCAGGAAATCGCCGACTTCCTCGTCGTAGCGATAGCTGAACGCGCGCTCGTAGGGCGCTTCGCGCTGCGTGTTCGCATAGGTGCCGCGCACATCGAGCGCGACGTCCTTGAATTTGAACTCGCCGACGAACTGCGTGTCGATCAGCTGGCGCTCGAACCAGTTGGTGTAGCTCTTGTTCAGGCGATCGGAGCCGACGTTGATCTCGTCGACACCATCCTGGATGCGCGCCTCCTTGGAGGTGTCGCGGATGTAGAGATTGGTCCAGCGCAATTTGTGCTCGCCGAACTCGTAGCCGAAGCCGAGCAGGCCGTGCACGACGATGCGGTTTTCGGTCGAAAGGAACCGGAAATTGCTGTCCGGCTTGATGATGTCCTGACCTTCGCTGTTCGCGGAGAGGCCGATCGTCTGCTGCTGGAGCCCGCCGCGCGTTTCCCAGCTATTGTCCCAGCCGAACGCGGCGATGATGCCGAAGCGGTCGCTGTCGATATCGAAGCTGAGGCCGCCGGTGATGTCGACCGCACCGTTCAGCGGGATATCGTTGTTGCCTTGAACCACCGTCGTCGGCGCGTTGAGCAGGCTCGCGGTGAGGCCCTTCATCGTATCGAGGCTGAAGTTCGGGCCGACCACCAGAAGGTTGCCGCTGTTCATCGCGGCTTTCAGGTTCGCCGGAATGTTGCGCGATCCGTCGTCGAAGCCCGTCCAGTCGGTATCGCTGCCGTAATAGGTGTAGCCGCGCTGGAAGGTCGTCTCGCTGTCGCCGCTGAGGCTGCCGCCGATCTTCAGGAAACTTTCCTCGGGGATCGCGGCCGTCGTCAGGTTGATGACGCCGCCGCCGAATTCGCCGGGATAATTCGCCGAATAGCTCTTCTGCACGACCGAGCTTGCGATCACGTCGGTCGGGAAGATGTCGAGCGGTACCACACGGCGCAGCGGCTCGGGCGAGGGAAGGGGAAGACCGTTCAGCAGCGCGAGCGAATAGCGCTCGCCAAGGCCGCGCACGTAAACGAAGCGTCCGCCGACGAGGCTGAGACCGGTGACGCGCTGGAGCGCGCCCGCGATATCGCCTTCACCCGTCCGCGCGATTTCCGCTGCGGAGAGGACGCTGACGACTTCCGGCGTGGCGCGGAGCGGTTCGGGAATGTAGCGGCCCTGCACGACGATCACCTCGTCGCTGGCGCTCATGCCGGGTGCGGAGATGTCGATCGATTCATCGGGCTGCGTCTGCGGCTGCGTTTCCTGGGCCAGCGCGGGCACCGATACGAGCGCGCTCGACAGCAGCAGGGCGGCGAGTGACGAGGGTCTAATCATGCGGGATTTCCCATCTTCCTGAACTGAAGGGGGGCGACGGCCGCCGATGCGCGCCGCCGCCCCGGATGCTTCACGGACGGATCAGTTCGCCGGATTGACGGTGCAGGCGATTCCGGTGCCGAGGCCGCAGGTCCAGCCCTGCCACCACGTGTCGGCAGCGTTCCGCACGGCGCCGATGTAGTCCACGTTCTGGAAGAAGCTGTTCACGGTCGCGAGGTTGTTGACGGCGGTGACGCCGTTTTCGTTGGCGCCGTTCACGAAGATGCTCGTGAGCGTGGAGGTGCCTGCGGCGGTGTTGTTGTTGCCGGGAACTTCGAACAGTGCCTGGATCTGCGCTGCCGTGACGTTCGTATCGTCAACATAGGGCGCCGAGCAGGCGAAGAACACCGACTTGAACACCGGCGGGCCATTCTCGTCCGTGCCGGCGCCGGCGGCCTGGATGGTGGCCGCACCGTCGATGTCGAGGCAGGTGGAGGACGCCGCGCCTGCGATGACCGAATTGGTCAGCTGATAATCGCCGCCGCCGCGCAGCAGGATCGCCGCGCCGCCGTTTGCCACGGCCGTGACGTTCGCGAAGTGCGTGTCCTGACGGACGGTTTCGTTGACCGATCCGTCGCCCGTGCCGGCTTCCCACACATAGTCGCCGCCCGCAGCGCCGGCCGTCGCGCGGTGCGTGACGATGACGAACTGGTTGACGCCGGTGTAGCCGTTGTCGGTGTCGATCGAGTCGTCGTCGTTGCCGGTCAGGACAATGTACTTGCCGTTCACGGTGCCGCCGAACCACTCGATGCCGTCGTCAGAGCTGTTGTGGACCTGCACATACTCGAAGGTCGTGCCGCGGCCGACGCCCGCGAGCGTGATGCCGTTCAGCTCGTTGCCCGCCGAGAGCGCGAAGCCCGAGTAGCGGATCTGGAAATACTTGATGCGGCCGCTGTTGTCGTTGGCGAGACCGCCGCCGTAGTAGGCGTTGGTGACGCCTTCCACGGCCGCCTGGCAGCCTGCCGTACCTGGCGTCGTGCCGCCTGCTGAGCAGGTGCCGATCGGCGCGCGGCCGAGGATGACGAGACCGCCCCACTGGCCGATGCTCTCGGCGGTCGAGGTGCCCTCGACGTTGGCGCGGCTGGTGAAGACGATGGGTTCGGCTGCAGTGCCTTCGGCGTAGATCTGCGAGCCGCGGTTGACGACGAGCGCGTCGGCGCCCGAGGAACCGAACACGGTGACGCCCGGCTCGATCGTCAGGATGCCCGCGGTGCCGCCCGGCGCCGTGCCGTCAGAACCGACGTCGACGCCGACCTGAACAACGCCCGAAAGCGAATAGACGATGCCGTCGAGCTGGCGCAGCACGAGGCTGCCCGTGATCGTACCCGAAACCTGGCAGGTGCGCAGGCCCGCGACGGAGCTGACCTCGGCCGTGCCGGTCGGGCAGTCTGCCGTGGGGGTGGGCGTCGGGGTCGGGGTTGGCGTCGGCGTGGGGGTCGGTGTCGGGGTGGGCGTCGGTGTCGGCGTCACGATGACGCCTTCGCCCGGGGATGCAACGTCGTCAGCGCCGCAGGCGACGAGCGCAAGCGCGGAACCAAGCATCAGGAAACTGCGGAAATGTGACATTGATGCACCCCTTTGTGGTGGTTGGCCGAAGGGCAGACGCCACGACTCCGATGTGGCGGCTGCTGTTCCGAGCCGGACGCCTAGGGGTGTTTCGTGATGGAAATATTACAAATTTCGCAATGTTTTGCGAATGTATATTGTTACAATTCTAAGTAATACTTTCACGATACTTTCGTGAAACTGAAATAATTCTGTCACAATGAAATTAGTCTGTGAAGTCGACCACCGCTTCGCGGGCCTGTCCGTCGCGCATGTAGCCGATCACCACGCGTTTCGACTGGGCAAGCTCGTCGGCGAGCTCCATCACCTTTTCCTCGTCGTGGAGGCCGCCGCCGTTGATCGTGCTGACGATATCGCCATCTTTCAACCCTGCGCGCGCGAAGAACGGCATCGTGGACACCTTGCGCACGCGGAAGCCGAGCATTGCCTCGCCCTGCTCTTCGCGGACGAGGCCGATCTGGAACGCCAGCGTCTGGCGGCGGCGGTTGTCGCCGCTGAACGCCGCGCGGGACAGCGTGGGGGCTTTCGCTGCGGTGCCGGGCTTCGTCTTCGGATCCGCTGTCACGAGCGTCGCCGCGGGCGCGGTGCCGTCGAAGGTGAGCAGCGGCACTTTCAGCCGTGTGTCGCCGCGCGCGACGATGATGTGCCCGGGCGCAGCGCTTTCCAGCACGATGCCGGGCAGGAGCTGGCGGCCGATCGACACGCGCTGCTGCGCATCGCTGCCGACCGAAACGATCGCGGCATTTCCCAGCGTTCCGTATACGCGCACCTGCGCGACGTCCGCGGGGGTCAGCGTTGGTGCGGGCGGCGGCGCTGGCGGAGACGGCGCTTGTACCACGGCGGGCATGGGCGGCGGTGCTGGCGGAGGCGGCGCGGTTTCTGGCCAGAACGCGAGGATTGCCACGGCACTGGCGCCCGCCGCGAAAAGCAGCGCCAGCCGGATCGTCCCGGGGTTGAGCCTGTTGCCGATTGTGATAGCCACGGGAAAGCCGGTTAGGCCGGGTGCATGACAGATTTGCGACAACGGAGAGGGGCGCGCGGTCTTGCCGGTTAGCGGAAACGTCGGATTGCTTCTGGCCTGCGGGTTTCTTGCCGGTGCCATCATCGGCAGCTTCCTCGCGCTCGTTGCCGAGCGCCTGCCGCAGGGGCGCCCGGTTGTCGGCGGACGCTCGCAGTGCGACGCGTGCGGGCGCACGCTTGGGCCGCTCGAGTTGATCCCCCTGTTTTCCGTCCTCGTGCTGCGCGGCCGATGCCGGGGCTGCGGCGCTGCGATTCCGGCGTTTACGTGGATCATGGAACTGCTTGCGGGCGTCGTCGGGCTGCTCGCCGTGCTGCTCGCGCGGACGCCCGTCGATCTTGTGTGGGCGGTGTTCGGGTGGCTGCTGCTGCTGCTCGCGGCGCTCGATCTCCGGCACTACTGGCTGCCTCAGCGGCTCATCGCGCTCCTCGCGCTGACGGGTGTCGCGGCTTTGTTCATCACGCGCGGTGACGTGGCGG
>JAEULI010000069.1 GCA_016793845.1 Sphingosinicella sp. | reverse complement strand
TACGACACCGATGCACCGAACACGCCCGGCGTCAGCGATGCGAAGACGGCGATCGAAATCGGCTGGCGCACGCGTTTCTAGAAACCTGCAAGGTTAATCCAATTTTAGGTGCATCCCTCTAGGTTCGGCCTTCGATAAAAGACACGGGTTCGCACCAAAGAGGGGTTGCCTTGCCGCTGGATCGGCCAATCGACGTTCACGCGCTGCTGGGTCTCGCCGCCGGCCGTTCCGGCGCGGCGCGGGCGCAGATTGCGAACGCCGTCACCGATCTGTTCCTGCCCGCGGCACAGCGGCTTACCGATCAGCAGCGCGCGTTGATGACGGATGTGCTCGGGCGCCTGCTCGGCACGGTTGAAATGGAGGTGCGCCGGCACCTCGTCGAAGCGCTCAGCCGCTCGCCCGCATCGCAGCCCGACCTTGAAGCCCGGCTCGCGAGCGACAGCATCGAGGTGGCGCGGCCGATCCTCGAACGCAGCAGCGTGGTTCGCAATCCCGCACTCATGGATATCGTCATCCAGTGCGCCGAAGAGCACCGCATGGCGATCGCTCTGCGCGAAACCGTTTCGCCGCCGCTCACCGAGGCGCTGGCCGAACGCGGCTTCAAGGGCAGCGAGGACGACGTTCTCGAAGGCCTGATCCGTACCGAAGATCCCGTGCTCTCGCGCCGCGCGATGGAGCTTCTGGTCGCCGAGAGCAAGCGCAACGGCCAGTTCCAGCAGCCGCTCCTGACGCAGAACGATCTCTCCGCCGATCTCGCACACGAGGTTTACTGGTGGGTCGCGGCCGCGCTCCGCCGCCATATCCTCAAGAATTTCGTCATCGATCAGGCCGTGCTCGATCCGATGCTCGAACGCGCGGCAAAGCGCGCGATGGTGGAATACGACGACACGCAGTCCGTGCAGTCCCGCGCGCTCCAGCTTGCACGCCGCCTCAATGAACTCGGCGAACTGACGGACGGATTCCTGCTTCGCACGCTGCGCCAGGGGCGACTCAGCCTGTTTACCGCGGCGTTTGCCGCGCGCGCGAAGATCGCATTCAACACCGTGTGGCGGATCGTCACCGATCCGGCGAGCGAGAGCTTCATTGTGCTGGCGAAGGCGGTTGACGTCAGCCGCGACGCCACGGCGTCACTCGTGATCGTGCTTGGCGAGCTGGGCAATGCCGCCAGTGCGCGTCCGCCCTCGGCGGTCGCGGAAATTCTCAGGCTCCACGACGACCTCGATGTCGCCGCCGCACGCCGCGTGCTGCAGTATTGGCAGCTCGATGCCGGGCTTCGGCAGGCGATCGATGATCTGAACGGGGACGCTGCGTAGCGGCCATGTTCGAGCCGCGCGACATCCGTCCCGGTCATGCGAGCGCGTTCGACGCGCTTGCGGCGGCAGACCCCGCACTCGCCGGTGCCGTCGTGTTCGAATGTTCATCCGCAGGCGCGCTCCTTGAAGCCAACGCAGCCTATGCCGAACTTGAGCGCGCCGTGATGCTTGCACCCGGCGAGCTTGCAGCGCGGCTGGTCGCTGCACTGGCTCCCGCAGGAGAATCGGTTTCCGCAAGCTTCACTCTTGAGCTTTTGGGCGATCCACGTCATTTTCACGTTCGTTTCGTGCCCGTGTCGACACTGGCCCGCAACGAGTTGAAATTCGTGGGAATCATGCGGGAATCGTCCACTACGGTTGAACAGCGCGAGCGCGATACCCTTGCCGGCTGGCAGGGCGATGAGCTCGTGCGCGTCAATTCGGACTGGTATTGGGAGACGGACAGCCGCGGCGCGCTCACCTCGATTTCGCGCGCGCTGGAGCTTCTGGTCGGGCAGCCGGCGGGTGCGCTCCTCGGCAGGCCTCTCATAGCCGTCGGCACACTTCTGCGCGGCGAGAACGGTGAAGTGCCGTATGAAGCGGCACAGGCGCGCGGTTCCAGCTTCCGCGATCAGCTGATGTCGGTCACCACGCAGGGCGGCGCCACCCGGCTCTATCGTCTCGCCGGGGTCGCCGTGCCCACGAAGGACGGCGGCTGCGGTTATCGCGGCGTCGCGGCAGTAGTGCCGGACAGCGCACGGCTGATCGAACGGATGCGCTCGGAGCTTGGCCGCACCGCCAAGGCCAATTTCCTCTCGTCGATGAGCCACGAGCTGCGTACGCCGCTCAACGCCATCATCGGTTTCGCCGAGGCGATGAACCATGAGGTTCATGGCCCGCTGAAGGCGCAGTACGTCGAATATGCGGGGGATATTGCCAACGCCGGGCGCCACCTGCTCGGCCTCATTCAGGATTTGCTCGACATCTCCAGCCTCGATTCGGGCGAGATCGACCTCGAAACCGAGGATTTCGACCTCGCCGCGCTCGTCGAGCAGGCGCGCGCGATGGTCCAGATGAAGGCGTCGGCGCGGAACATCGACATCAAGGCCGTTGCGCTCGACGCGCCGCTGCGCGCGCGCGGTGATCGCCGCCGCACGCTGCAGATTCTCGTCAACCTGCTTACCAACGCCGTGAAGTTCACGCCCGAAGGCGGTTTCGTCGGCGCGGAACCGGCGACGACGCTCGCCGGCTACGTCGCCGTCACGGTCTGGGACTCCGGCCCCGGCATCGATCCCGAAGATCACGCCCGCGTGTTCGAAAAGTTCGAGCAGCTGCCCAAACCGCCCTATGTGGCGAGCGGCGAGGGCACCGGCCTCGGCCTCCACATCTCGCGCCGTCTTGCCGAACTGATGAATGGCGGCCTCACGCTCGAAAGCCACAAGGGCATGGGTGCGCGCTTCACGCTCACGCTGCCCCTGGCGGACTGACGCGCCGCACGCATGGGCCTCATCGATACGGCCTTCGTTTCGGCAAATCTCTGGCTGCTTGGCCTTGTTCTCTTCGCCGCCATGTCCGCGTTCGCATGGCTCGGCGTCTCGCTTCGCAAGCGTGCTCGCGGCGAGCGCGACGGGGAAGGGGACCGCGAGGGCTACCTGCTCTCGGCGGCGCTCGCGTTGCTCGGGCTCCTTATCGCCTTCACCTTTTCGCTGGCGCTCAATCGCTACGATACGCGCCGCGTGATGGTAGTGACCGAAGCCAATGCGATCGGCACCGCGTGGCTGCGCGCCGGGCTTGCCGGGGATGAAACTGGGCCGGGCCTTCAGGCGGCGATCGCGCGCTACACCGACGTGCGCCTGAAGCTGCCGAACGAGAGCGGAGATGCAGAGGCCACGGAGGCCGAAACGGGCAGGGCGCAGACCCTGCTTTGGGCGGAAATGCGTACCGCGATCCGCGATACGCCGCCGCCGATCGCGGGCACGATCATTACCGCCACCAATGAGATGTTCGACGCAGCGAGTGCCCGCAAAGCGGAACGCGCGGCACGGATTCCGGGCCGCGTGATCGAAGTGCTGATCCTCTATGCGCTCATGTCGGCGGGCATTGTCGGTTACGTCCTCGGCGGCTCCGGGAGGCGCCACCGCGTCGTCACCACGATCCTGTTCGCACTCCTCACGCTCGCACTGCTGCTGATCCTCGATCTCGACAGGCCGTGGAGCGGCGGCATCATCGTCTCCCAGCAACCGATGCTGGACGCCCGCGCCGCGATGCGGTGAGAGCGCAAACGAAAACGGGCGCCCGAAGGCGCCCGTTCGTTTGCGTCGTGGAACCCACCGCTCAGCGGTTGGTGATCTCCACGTAGTCGCGCTGCGTGGCGCCCGTGTAGAGCTGGCGTGGGCGGCCGATCTTCTGCGCGGGGTCTTCGATCATCTCATTCCACTGCGCGACCCAGCCGACGGTGCGGGCGAGTGCGAACAGCACGGTGAACATCGAGGTCGGGAAGCCGATCGCCGAGAGGATGACGCCCGAGTAGAAGTCCACGTTCGGGTAGAGCTTCTTCTCGATGAAATACTCGTCGTTGAGCGCAATGTGCTCCAGCTCGCGGGCGACGTCGAACACCGGATCGGTAACGCCGAGCTTGGCGAGCACCTCGTTCGCCGTCTTCTGCATCACCGTCGCGCGCGGATCGTAGTTCTTGTAGACGCGGTGACCGAAGCCCATCAGGCGGAAGGGGTCGTCCTTGTCCTTGGCGCGCTTGATGTATTCCGGAATCTTGTCGGGCGTGCCGATTTCGCGGAGCATTTCGAGCGCGGCCTCGTTGGCGCCGCCGTGCGCCGGGCCCCACAGGCAGGCGATGCCCGCCGCGATGCAAGCGAACGGATTGGCGCCCGAGGAGCCGGCGAGACGCACCGTCGAGGTCGAGGCGTTCTGCTCGTGGTCGGCATGGAGGATGAAGATCTTGTCCATCGCCTTCTCGATCACCGGATCGACCTCATAGGCTTCAGCCGGCACGCCGAAGGTCATGCGCAGGAAGTTGCCTGTGTAGGAGAGGCTGTTGTCCGGGTAGAGGAACGGCTGACCCACAGAATATTTGTACGCCATCGCTGCGATCGTTGGCATCTTGGCGATGAGGCGGTGGCTGGCGATGCGGCGCTGCACCGGATCGTCGATGTCGGTCGAGTCGTGGTAGAAGGCCGAAAGCGCGCCGACGACGCCGCACATGATCGCCATCGGGTGCGCATCGCGCCGGAAGCCGCGATAGAACATCGCGAGCTGTTCGTGGATCATCGTGTGGCGCGTGATCGTGCGCACGAACTCGTCGTACTCGTTCGGGTTCGGCAGCTCGCCGCGCATCAGTAGGTAAGCGACCTCCATGAAGCTCGACTTCTCGGCGAGCTGGTCGATCGGATAGCCGCGGTGCAGCAGCACACCTTCGTCGCCGTCGATGTAAGTGATCTTCGATTCGCACGAGGCGGTGGAGGTAAAGCCGGGATCATAGGTGAAGGCGCCGGTGTTGCCGTAGAGCTTGCGAATGTCGACGACATCCGGCCCGACCGAGCCCGAAAGCACCGGGTAGTCGCTGGCCTTGCCGCCCAGATCCAGCTTCGCAGTCGTGTTGCTCATGGCTCGCTCACCCTTCCGTTTCGTTGGCGGTCTAGGCCGTCTTCCCAACCTGATCGTCTATCCTGCCGAGGCTTTCTTCGCGCCCCATCACTTCCAGAACCTCGAATATACCCGGCGACGTTGTGGTTCCCGTTAACGCCGCGCGCAGGGGCTGAGCGAGCTTGCCGAGCCCGATATCCTCGCGCACGGCATAATCCCGCACGGCGTCCTCGATGGCTGCGGTCGTCCATTCGCCGACGCTGGCGATAACCTCCCGCAGTGCAGCAAGGCGCCCTCTGCCGGCGCTGTCTAGCAACCCTTCGGCCTTTTCGTCGAGTGTTATTGGGCGCTGCCGAAACAGAAATGCGCTGGAGGCGGCCAACTCGTTCAAATCTTTCGCTCTTGGCTTCAGATGCGGCATTGTGCGGAGCAGCAACTCCTTCTCTTCCGCAGAGAGGTAGTACCCCAGAAGGCACCTCTCGTTGTCCGTGAGGCCGCGCTTCAGCGCGCCCTTCTGGTCGGCGGGAAGGTCGCGGCCCAGCAAGGTCAGAATACGGGGTTCGATCAGCCGCACCAGCCGGCCGTCGTCGGCGCTGCGCAGGTAGTGGC
>JAEULI010000184.1 GCA_016793845.1 Sphingosinicella sp. | reverse complement strand
CAAGGCTGAGTTAGAATCGCGAGAAGCCCGGATCGCCATGACGGCCCGAACGACCGCGCAGCAGGTTGTCGATGCTGCGGCTCTCGAGGCGCTCGGTGCCGAGCACGAACAGGCCGCCCTCCGCCTACACCGCCTCGCGTTCGGCGGCGATCTCCTGGCGGATGCGTTCGACCTCCTGCTCCTTGTCAGGCCCCTCCGACATGGTCTTCAGCTCGTCGTCGACACGGAACTCGACGTTGCCGCCGAGCTGGATGTCGGTGCCGCGGCCCGCCATGTTGGTGGCGATGGTGACGGCGCCGAGCCGGCCCGCCTGCGCGACGATATGCGCCTCCTGCTCGTGGAAGCGCGCGTTCAGCACATTGTGCTCGACGCCTTCCTTCGTCAGGTACTCGGAGAGCATTTCCGACTTTTCGATGGAAACGGTGCCGACGAGCACGGGCTGGCCCTTGAGGCTCGCCTCGCGGATCGCCTTCACGATCGCGCCGTACTTGTCCTGCGCGTTCTTGTAGAACTCGTCGTCCACGTCGATGCGCTTCACGGGCACGTTCGTCGGGATCTCGACCGTGTTCAGCTTATAGATATCGTAGAATTCCGCCGCTTCGGTCGCCGCCGTGCCGGTCATGCCGCCAAGCTTGGGGTACATGCGGAAGTAGTTCTGGAAGGTGATCGAGGCGAGCGTCTGGTTCTCCGGCTGGATCTCGACGCCTTCCTTGGCCTCGACCGCCTGGTGGAGCCCGTCGGACCAGCGGCGCCCATCCATCATGCGGCCCGTGAACTCGTCGATGATGACGATCTTGTCGCCCTTCACGATATAGTCGGTGTCGCGGCGGAAGATGATGTTGGCCTTCAGCGCCTGATTGAGGTGGTGAACCACCTGCGTGTTTTCGAAATCGTAGAGATTCTCGCCAACGAGCAACCCTGCGGCTTCGAGCGCGCGTTCAGCGGCCTCAGTGCCATCCTCGGTGAGCGTGATCGACTTCTGCTTCTCGTCGACCTCGTAGGCTTCCTTGGGAAGCTGCTTCACCACGGCGTCGACCGAGACGTAAAGGTCGGTCTTGTCCTCGGTGGGGCCGGAGATGATGAGCGGCGTGCGCGCTTCGTCCACGAGGATCGAGTCGACCTCGTCGACGATCGCGAAGTTGAAAGGCCGCTGTACCATCGACTCGCGCGAATACTTCATGTTGTCGCGCAGGTAATCGAAGCCGAACTCGTTGTTGGTGCCGTAGGTGATGTCCGCGCCATAAGCGGCGCGGCGGGTCGCCTCGTCGATGTTCGGGACGATGACGCCCACGGACAGCCCGAGGAAATTGTGGATCTTGCCCATCCAGCCGGAGTCGCGGCGGGCGAGATAGTCGTTCACGGTGACGACGTGGACGCCCTTGCCCTCGATGGCGTTGAGGTATGTGGCAAGCGTCGCCACCAGCGTCTTGCCCTCGCCGGTGCGCATCTCGGCGATCTCGCCCCGGTGGAGCACGATGCCGCCGATGAGCTGCACGTCGAAATGCCGCATCCCAAGCACGCGCTTCGAAGCCTCGCGCACCGTGGCGAAGGCTTCGGGGAGCAGCGCATCCAGCGCCTCGCCGGCGGCAATGCGCTGGCGAAATTCGTCCGTCTTCGCCTTGAGCTGCTCGTCGGAGAGCGCCTCGAACGCGGCTTCAAGATCGTTGACCTTGCGGACGATGGGAGAGAGCGACCGGACGTAGCGATCGTTGGAAGAGCCGAAGATACGCTTCGCGAGCGCGTTAAAACCCAGCATGGAGGACCTTGTGCGCAAAGGGCGGGGCCGCACAGGCGGGCCCCAACATCGCCGCCGACATAGGAACGGTGCGCTTTATAGTCAATGAATGCGGGTCTCGGGAATCTGTGGCGGGGTCACTTCCCGCACCGGCGGCACCTGCCAGCGATATGTCTCCACCCGCTCGTATGGAACGGCCTTGCCGCCGTAACGCCTGACCTCGTAGCGCTTCGTCCGGCGCAGCAGGGAGCACGTTCTGGCATCCAGCTTCACGTAACCGCTGGAGCGAAGCACCCGGCATTCCGAGACCCGGCCATAGGTGTTGATCCGCAGGCTGACGTCCACGACGCCGTCTGCCGCCACCGCCCCTTGAGGCAGAAAGAGCACACCAAGCAGGATGAGATAACGCATCGAAGGCCGCTCCGGTCCGAAACGTCACCGATACGTCGCAGCACGTCGCCGTTCAGTTAAGCTTCGCCGCCAGCGCGTCGATGATCGGGCAATCAGGACGGGAATCGCCGTGGCAGCCCTTCGCGAGGTGGACGAGCGTGCTGCGCATCGCCTCGATCGCCTTCATCTTCTCGCCGAGCGCCTCGGCCTGCTGAAGCGCGAGGCGCTTCACATCGGCGCTGCTGCGCTCGCGGTCGGACCAGAGCGCAAGGAGCGTGCGGATTTCCTCGATGCCGAAGCCGAGATCGCGCGCATTGGCGATGAAGCGCAGGCGATGCACATCGTCCTCGCCATAGTCGCGGTAGCCGGACTCGCGCCGGGGTGGCACGGGGATGAGGCCGATGCCCTCGTAGTGGCGGATCATCCGCTGGCTGACGCCGCTTTTCTTCGATGCACCACCGATGTTCACAGTCTCGCCCCCCTCAGCCGCAGCGCATTGCCGATAACCGTGACGGAACTCAGTGACATCGCCGCACCTGCGATCATCGGGCTCAGCAGCAGCCCGAACACCGGGTAGAGCACGCCCGCCGCGATCGGCACGCCCGCCGCGTTGAACACGAACGAGAAGAACAGGTTCTGGCGGATGTTGCGCATCACCGCGCGGCTGAGGCGCCGGGCGCGGACGATGCCGCGAAGGTCGCCCTTAACGAGCGTGACGGCCGCGCTTTCCATGGCAACGTCCGTCCCCGTGCCCATCGCGATGCCAACGTTCGCGGCGGCGAGCGCGGGCGCATCGTTGATGCCGTCCCCGGCCATGGCAACGACGCGGCCTTCGGCGCGCAGCCGCTCAACGGCCTTCTGCTTGTCGGCGGGCAGCACCTCGGCGATCACGGCGTCGATGCCGCCGATGCGCTGCGCCACGGCCTCGGCGGTTTTCCGGTTGTCGCCGGTGAGCATGACGATGTGCAGGCCTTCGCGCTTGAGGTCTGCAATGGCCTCCGCCGCGCTCTCTTTCACCGGGTCGGCGACGGCGAGGAAGCCTGCGAAGGCGCCGTCCACGGCAAGGTACATGACGCCCTCGCCCGCCGCGCGCCGGGCATCCGCCTTCGCGTCGAACGCCGATGTGTCGAGTCCTGCCATCATCGCGCGGTTGCCGAGGCTCACGCGGCGGCCGTTGACGACGCCCGAGACGCCCTTGCCGGTTTCGGACACGAAATCGCTGACGATCGCGGCAGCGAGTCCCCGTTCCTCCGCCGCATGGACGATGGCTGCGGCAAGCGGGTGCTCGCTGCCACGCTCAACGGCAGCAGCCAGGCGCAGCATCGTATCCGGGTCGTCGCCCTCAATGCCGACAAGGCGCGGTTTGCCCAGCGTCAGCGTGCCGGTCTTGTCGACGACGAGCGTGTCGACCTTTTCCATGCGCTCCAACGCCTCGGCATTGCGGACGAGCACGCCCCCGGCCGCGCCGCGCCCCGTGCCGACCATGATCGACATCGGCGTCGCAAGGCCGAGCGCGCATGGACAGGCGATGATGAGGACAGAAACGCCAGCGACGAGCGCATGGGCGAGGCGCGGTTCCGGCCCCACGAACAGCCACACGGCAAAGGCGAGCACCGCGACCAGCACCACCGCGGGCACGAACCAGCCGGAAACCGTGTCTGCGAGGCTCTGGATCGGCGCGCGCGAACGCTGCGCCTCCGCCACCATGCGCACGATCTGCGCCAGCATCGTGTCGCTGCCGACGCGCGACGCGCGGACGACGAGCATCCCGGTGCCGTTCACCGTCGCGCCCGTCACCGCATCACCGGGCGCCTTTTCGGCGGGCACCGGTTCGCCGGTAAGCATCGATTCGTCGACCGACGAGCGTCCGTCCTCGACGATGCCGTCCACCGGGACCTTCTCGCCGGGGCGCACGCGCAGCCGGTCGCCGACGGCGATGTGGCCGATGTCCACATCCGCCTCGCTACCGTCCGCCGCGATCCGCCGCGCGTGCTTCGGCGCGAGACCGAGCAGCGCCTTGATCGCCTTGCCGGTCGCGGCGCGGGCGCGCAGCTCCAGCACCTGCCCGAGCAGCACGAGCGCGACGATCACTGCCGCCGCCTCGAAATACACGGGCACCTGCCCGTGCATCGTGTGGAGGCTTTCGGGGAACAGGCCGGGCGCGAGCGTTGCGACGACGCTGTAGGCGTAAGCGACACCGACGCCGAGGCCGATGAGCGTGAACATGTTGAGGTTGCGCGTGCGGACCGAAGCGATGGCCCGCTCGAAGAACGGCAGGCCAGCCCACAGCACCGCGGGAGTCGCCAGCGCAAGCTGCACGAACACCAGCGTTCGCATCGGCATCAGGTGCCAACCGAGCATGTCGGTGCCCATCGCCAGCACGAACAGCGGCAGCGCGAGCGCAGCAGCGACCCACAGACGTCGCGTGAAATCGACCAGTTCCGGGTTCGGCGCATCGTCCAGCGACGGCGCCTCCGGTTCCAGCGCCATGCCGCAGATCGGGCACGTGCCCGGCCCCGTCTGCCGGATCTGCGGGTGCATGGGGCAGGTCCACATGGTGCCGGCCGCGACGGTCGCGGGATCGACCGGCGGGGCGACATGGTGGCCGTGATGGTGATCGTGCTTGCAGCAATCGGACACGGTGTTTCTCCTATTGCTGCACAGATTGAACCCTTACACCATGTCAGGGTCAAGACCCCTTGACCTTATCACAGTGTCAAGGTGCAGAAGCCTCGCCATGACCGGACTTCCCCTCTCGCGCCGCGCACTGATCGGCGGCATCGGCGCTTCCGCACTTTTCCCCGCATGGGCGCGCAGCGGCACCCCCGGCATTGGCGCGGCACTTTCAGGGCCGGAGATTCGGCTGAATGTCGGCCATACGCCGTTCACCGTCGGTGGCCGTACCGGCCATGCCGTGACCGTGAACGGCACGCTCCCCGCGCCGCTCATCCGTCTGAAAGAGGGCGAGCGCGCGCGACTGATCGTCACCAATCATCTGAATGAAGACACCTCGATCCACTGGCACGGACTGCTGCTGCCCTTCCAGATGGACGGCGTGCCCGGCATCAGCTTCCCCGGCATCGCGCCGCATTCGAGCTTCACCTACGAGTTCCCGGTGATCCAGTCCGGCACCTATTGGTATCACAGCCACTCGAACCTGCAGGAGGCGATGGGCCACTACGGCCCCATCGTCATCGATCCGGCCGGTATCGACCCTGTGGCTTATGACCGCGAGCACGTGATCGTGCTTTCCGACTGGAGCTTCATGCATCCGCACGCGATCATGAGGAAACTGAAGCAGGACCCGGAGTTCTTCCGCCGCGACAACCCCAATTTCGCCGAACTCGCCGCCGGCAAGGGCCAGACCCTGAAGGAGCGGCTGGAATGGGGCGCGATGCGCATGAGCCCCGCCGACATTTCGGACGTGACCGGCGCCACCTATACCTATCTCGTCAACGGCCACGGCCCGGCCGAGAACTGGACCGGGCTCTTCACCCCCGGCGAGCGCGTGCGCCTGCGCATCATCAACGCGTCGGCCATGACCATCTTCAACGTCCGCATCCCCGGCCTTCCGATGACCGTGGTGAACGCGGACGGCGAGAACGTGCGCCCGGTGGAGACGGACGAACTCCAGATCAGCGTCGCCGAAACCTACGACGTGATCGTGACGCCCGGCGACAGCGCCTACACGCTTGCTGCCGAAAGCGTCGACCGCTCCGGCATGGCGCGCGCGACGCTCGCGCCCCGGATGGGCATGAGCGCGCCAGTACCGAAGCTGCGCGAACGCCCGACGCTTTCGATGAAGGACATGGGCCACGGCAGCGGCGGGGCGGATCACGCCGCGATGGGCCATTCCATGAAGATGCGCGATCCCGAGAACGCAGCGCGCGCGGGCGTGAAGCTGAACCCCGGCGTCGACATGATCGCGCCGATGGCGGTCGATCGCGTCGGTGATCGCGGCCTCGGCCTCGAGGACGAGACGCACCGCGTTCTCGTCTACACCGATCTCGTCGCGCTCGCGCCGAACCCGGACACGCGGCCGCCCTCGCGCAATCTCGAAATCCACCTGACGAGCAACATGGAACGCTACATGTGGTCGTTCAACGGCGAGCAGTTCAGCCCGGTGACCGAGCCGTTCCGCTTCGAACGGAACGAGCGCGTGCGCGTGACGCTGGTCAACGACACGATGATGGCGCATCCCATCCACCTGCACGGCCACTTCTTCGAAGTGGTGAACGGCCACGACGGCCACCACCCGCGCAAGCACACGGTGAACGTGCTGCCGGGCGGCAAGGTCTCCTTCGACCTCACCGCCGACGCGCCCGGCGACTGGGCATTCCACTGCCACCTCCTGATGCACATGCATCTCGGCATGTTCAACGTGGTGACGGTGCGGCCCCTTGATAGCGAAGGAGGCGCGGCATGAAGCGGCTTCTCACGCTCCTGCTGATCGGTGCCGCAAACCCGGCGCTCGCGCAGGCGCAGCAGGATCATGCCGCGCATCAGGCAGCCCCGGCAGCGACCGAAGCCGACCCCCATGCGGGGCACGTGATGCCGGAAGCGGCCGATCCGCACGGGGGTCACGTCATGCCCGCCGCCCCCGCCGCGGACCCGCACGCCGGACACATGATGCCGCAGGCCGACGACCCCCATGCGGGACACGGCGCTGCGCCCTCCGGCCCGGCCATTCCGAAAAGCCCACCACCCGCCGCCGCAACCAGCGGCGCGACCCACGCCGCCGATACCGTGTTCGGCGCCGACACCATGGCCGCCGCTCGCGCCGCGCTCTACAAGGAAACGGGCGGCATGACGGTGGCAAAGACCATCGTCGACCGGCTGGAGGCCGGCTTCGGGCAAGGCCACGAGACATACCTGTGGGATGTGCAGGGCTGGATCGGCCGGGACATCGACAAGTTCTGGTGGAAGACCGAAGGCGAAGGCGCGTTCGGTGGCCCGCTCGAATCCGCCGAGGTGCAGGCGCTGTGGAGCCACGCGATCGCCCCGTTCTTCGATGTGCAGGCGGGCGTCCGCTACGATATCCGCCCGGAGCCGGACCGCGCGCACGCGGTGATCGGCATTCAGGGCCTCGCCCCCTACAAGTTCGAGATCGACGCCGCCGCCTTCATCTCCACGAAGGGCGACGTGACCGCGCGCATCGAAGCCGAATACGACCAGCGCCTGACGCAGAAGCTGATCCTGCAGCCGCGCATCGAGGTGGAGCTCTCCGCGCAGGACATCCCCGAATACGGCATCGGCGCGGGCCTCTCCGCGATCGAGGCGGGCGCGCGGCTCGGCTATGAATTCGTGCCGCAGTTCCGGCCCTACGTCGGCGTCGAGTGGCATGGCAAGATCGGCGACACGGCGGATTTCGCGCGCGCGGCGGGCGAAGACGTGGATGCCGTGCGCTGGCTCGTCGGCGTGCGCACCTGGTTCTGAACCCCGGAACGTCGAAATTCTTAACACTTTTTACGGAGGCGTTACAAAGCGCGACTCCGTATCGCCCGGAACAGCGTAAGTTTTCCGGCATGGCATATGCATTGCATGGTTAACGCCATCAAACTGTTGCTTTTCTTGGAGAAAAAATTTGAACATTTTGAAAGTCGCCGCTGCGACCGCCCTGCTGGGCATTCCCGCTTTCGCTGCCCCCGCCAATGCCGGCCTCGTTTTCGACGTCGATCACGGCGGCTCCAGCCTCACCGTCGACACGAGCGGCTGCCTCGGCTGGTGCGGTGTTTCCGGCGGGCTCGCGTTCGCCAACGACTTCTCGTTCTCGCTTGAGGAAGGCGAAGGCTACACGTTCACCTTCGGCCAGATCACGCCGAGCGGCATCGGCGCGGGTCACGCGACGTTCACCGCGACGCTCGCCTTCTTCGAGCCGATCGCCGGTTCGGCCTCTTCGGGCGGTGAAGCCTATTACGTGACCGCCGGCGGCATCATCACCGGCGGCTGGCTGGTCTGGGACGACATTCCCACGATCGTCACCGCCGACGGTTCCGAATTCTCCGTGGACTTCCACGACCTCGCCGGCATCGATTTCTTCGCGCCGATCGGCGTGAAGGCAACGGTCAAGGCCGTGACGGTCGTCGCGCCCGTGGAAGTGCCGGAACCGGCCGCGCTTGCGCTCTTCGGCCTCGGCCTCGTCGGTATTGGCGCCGCGCGCCGCCGCAAGGCCGCGTAACCGACCGCTTCGTCACGCAAGAGTGCCGCCGGAGTCCTCTCCGGCGGCACTTTTCGTTTGCGCCTGCGGCATTCTGTCCGGACCCGCGCGCCGCTCGCAAAACTGCCGCGCGCCTGCTATCTTCAGCGGTATGAGCAGCCCTGCCCCCTTCAGCTACGCGATCGAGATCAGCCCCGCCGATATCGATTTCATGGGGCACGTGAACAATGCGAGCTACCTGAAGTGGGTGCAGGACGCGGTGCTCAGCCACTGGCAGCGCTTCGCACCGGCCGAGGCGGTCACCGCACACCTGTGGGTGGCGCTGAAGCACGAGATCACCTACCGGCGCCCCACCTTCCTCGACGACGAGGTCATCGCCACCGTGCTGCTCGAAAAAGTGCACGGCGCGCGCGCGTTCTACGAAACCATCATCAAGCGCGGCGAGGAGGTGCTCGCCGAGGTGAAATCGAGCTGGTGCTGCGTAGACGCCGAAACGCTCCGCCCCGCGCGCCTCGCGCAAAACGTGATCGACCGCTTCTTCGGAAAACCCTGACCGGTCAGATTTCGATCCGCGAGAAGCCTTCACGGAGCGTCCGGCTCCATGCATCGGACATGGCCGAAAATCCGGGATCGCCGGGCTCGAAGCGGTGCGTTTCGGAAACCTTCAGCTCGTCCTTGCGCAGCACGGTGAGATCGAGCGGCATCCCCACCGACAGATTCGAACGCAACGTCGAATCCATCGAGAGCAGCAGTGCCTTGCGCGCGTCGTCGATCGGCATGTCCTTCCGCACCACGCGGTCGAGGATGGGCTTGCCGTACTTGTGCTCGCCGATCTGCAGGAACGGCGTATCTTCCGTGGCCTCGATGAAATTGCCCTCGGGGTAGATCAGGAACATGCGCGGGCCGCCGCCCTTGCGCTGCCCGGCGAGGATCATCGAAGCGGTCGCGCCCTGCTTCATGCGTTCGAGCTTTTCCGAAACCTCCGCCGTAACGCGCGAAAGCGTGTCGCCCACGATCTGCGCCACCTCCAGCATCGTCGCGGCCTTCATGATTGACGGCGTTTCGGTCTGGTCCGGGTCGTCGATAGCGTCGCGCAGACGCGCGATCACGGTCTGCGTCACCGAAAGACTGCCCGCCGTCATCAGCGCGATCACGCGCTCGCCGGGCGCCTCGAACACGAACATCTTCTTGTAGCTGGCGATGTTGTCGAAACCGGCATTGGTGCGCGTGTCCGAAAGGAGCACGATGCCATCATTGAGGAGGACGCCGACGCAGTATGTCATGGTGCCGCAACCTTTATTGCTGCACCGCGGTAACCGCAACGGTCACATCGAGATCTTCGTTTGCAAGGCCGAACGAAACGCCCCTTATGGGCGCCGCTGCCACGGAATCGACACCTGAGCCGAGGCGGATATAGCGTTCGTCCGGCGAGCAGCGGTTGGCGGGATCGAAGCCGACCCAGCCGAGTCCCTCGATATGAAGCTCCGCCCAGGCATGGCTCGCCTCGTGCGGCGCACCATCGCCGCTGGCGAAAAGATAACCCGAAACGTAGCGCGCCGGGATGCCCACCGACACCGCGCAGGCGATGAGCGCGTGCGCGTGGTCCTGACAGACGCCGAGCGCGAGATCGAGCGCTTCGGCCGCCGTCGTATGCGCGTGCGTTTCGCCCGGCGCATACACGATGCCGTCCGAAACGGCGGCGGACATGGCGTGCGCACGGTCGAGGCGCGCGGTTTCCGGAATGCCCGACACCGCCTTCGCGGCAAGCTTCCGGAGCGCCGCATCGGGCCGCGTCGCGCGCGTGGTGCGCAGATAGACGAGCGGCGAGATGCGCTCGCGATGGTTTTTCAGCACACCCGCGAGATCGACCGTTTCCACCGTGCCCGTCACGTGGATGTCGATCGCCTCCACCAGGCCGTGCAGCGACATGGTGCGGATGCTGTCCCCCGCCCCGTCGGTGAACGGCTGCGAGAAGCGCCCCCCCTCCACCTCCACTTTCCAATCGAGCGTGCGCTGCCCGGCAAAGCGAGACGGCGTCAGGCGATGGCTCTGTACCACCTGCCGGATCGGCGCGGCATAGCGGTAGCGTGTGACGTGCGAGACGGAGAGACGCATCAGCCGCCCCCGAACAGATACGTGTCCGCGATCTCGCTGCCGAGCGCGGCGGTGCGGCCGATATGGCCGGTGAGGAACTCGTGGAGACCGGAGAAGACGACATCGTCGATGTCGGCGTCGGCAAGCTCGGCGAGGATCGTGCGTGCCGTCTGGTGCGGCTTCGTGCGCTGGCCATAGGCGCGGGAGAGGCGCGCGAGGTGATAGTTGGTCTGCTCGGCGCAGTGGATGAGCGAGCGCGGGCAGGATTTGTTGAGGATCAGGAAGTGCGCGATCTTCCCCGGCGTATAGTCGCCGCCGTAAGCCCAGTGGAACGCACGGAACACCGACATGGCGCGCAGCAGCGTCGTCCACTGGTAGTTGTCGACGCCGCCGCCGACACGGTCCGTCACCGGCAGCAGCACGTAGTATTTCACATCGAGCATCCGCGCGGTGTTGTCGGCGCGCTCGATGTAGTAGCCGAGGTTCATGAAGTCGTAGCCGTCCTGCTGCAGCTGCGTGCTTTCGATGGCGCCGCGCAGCAGCGCGGTCTGCCGCTTGGTCCAGTCGCAGAGCGTCATCAGGTCGGTGCGGCCCGGCCCGCGCCGCTCGAAGCTCTTCAGGTCCTGGAAGGCGCCATTCAGCGCGTCCCACACCTCGCTGGTGACGGCGGTGCGGACGACCCGCGCATTGTCTCGCGCGCGGGCAATGCAGTTCGCCACAGACGAGGTGTTTTCGCGGTCGAAGAACAGGAAGGCTTCGACCGTGGCGGGCGTCGTCTCGCCGTCGTAGCGCGAGGCGAAATCCGCCGCCCCGCCCGAGGCGGAAAGGATCGAGGCCCAGTCGTTTTGATGCCCCGCGCCGACCGAAGGCATCAGCGCGATCCGATAGCCGACCTCCAGCAGCCGCGCCATCGTTTCGGCCCGCTCCATGTAGCGGGTCATCCAGAAGAGGTTCTCGGCGGTGCGGCTCAGCATGGTCATCTTCAGTCCGCCAGCACCCACGTGTCTTTCACGCCGCCGCCCTGCGAGGAGTTGACGACGAGCGAGCCCTCGCGAAGCGCGACGCGCGTGAGACCGCCCGCGCACAGATGGATGCGTTCGCCAACGAGGCAGTAAGGCCGAAGATCGACGTGGCGCGGCGCAAGGCCGCTGTCGACGAAGGTCGGGCTCGTCGACAGCGCGAGCGTCGGCTGCGCGATGAACTCGCCGGGATTGGCCTTGATGCGACGGGCGTAGGCCTCGATCTCGTCCTTCGTCGAGGCGGGGCCGACGAGCATCCCGTAACCGCCCGAGCCGTGCACCTCTTTCACCACCAGCTCGGGCAGATGTTCGAGCACATAGGTGAGTTCATCCGGCTTACCGCACTGCCACGTCGGCACGTTGGAAAGCACCGGCTCCTCGCCGAGATAGAAGCGGATCATCTCGGGCACGTAGGTGTAGATCGCCTTGTCGTCCGCGACACCCGCGCCGGGCGCCGAGGCGATGGCGACATTGCCCGCGCGGTACACGTTCATCAGCCCCGGCACGCCGAGCATCGAATCGGGGCGGAAGCAGAGCGGATCAAGGAAATCGTCGTCGATGCGGCGGTAGATCACGTCCACGCGCTTCGGCCCCATCGTGGTGCGCATGTAGACATGGTCGCCGTCCACGAAGAGATCCTGCCCCTCGACAAGCTCGACACCCATCTGGTCGGCGAGGAACGAGTGTTCGTAATAGGCGCTGTTGAGCGAGCCGGGCGTCAGCAGCACCACGGTCGGCTCACCCTTGCAGCTTCCCGGCGCGACACTCATCAGCGTGCGGCGAAGCTGGTTCGGATAGTCCTCCACCGGCTCGACACGGTTCCGCTGGAAGAGGTCCGGGAACATGCGCATCATGATTTCCCGGTTTTCCAGCATGTACGAAACGCCCGACGGCGTGCGGCAATTGTCTTCGAGCACAAAGAAATCGCTCGGGCCGGTACGCACGAGATCGACGCCCACGATGTGGCTGTAGATGCCGCGCGGCGGCTGGATGCCCACGACCGCCGGTTCATAGGCGGCGTTCTGGAAAATGCGCTCGGCCGGGATGCGCCCGGCACGGACGATCTCGGCGCGGTCGTAAACGTCGCGGAGGAAGGCATTCAGCGCCTGCGCGCGCTGCTTCACGCCGCGCTCCAGCCGCCGCCATTCGTGCGCGGTGAACACGCGCGGGAAGATGTCGAAAGGGATGAGCCGTTCGGGATCGCCGCCCTCGCCGTAAACCGCGAAGGTGATACCGATGCGACGGAACAGGGCGTCAGCCTCGGCACGCTTCAGATCGAGGAGGTCGGGCGGCATGTCCGTCACCCAACCCGAAAGGTCGAGATAGGGTCCGCGAACCGTTTCCCCGTCGTACATTTCGTTGAACGTCGAAATGCGTTTCCCCCTTAAAACCTGCGCTCCTTCGTCTCTGCTCGCCGTTTGATCCTTATCGTTGGACATGAGCCTAACGCGCCCGAATCGGGTTGGCGAGTCCCCTCTTGCGGCTCGACCAAAACGCCGCAGTGGCCTAAACGCAGGATCAGTTCCATTCACGAGGACGATGATGCACGACCGTTCGCCGCTGGCCCCCGAGAAATTCCCCAAGCTGCCCGACATCGAGGGCGTACGCCTTGCAACCGCGCGCGCGGGATACAAGAGCTGGGACCGGGCCGACCTGCTGCTCGGCGAGTTCGCCGAAGGCACGGTGGTGGCGGGGCTGACGACGACGTCGAAGTGCCCCTCGCCCGAGGTCGAATGGTGCCGCGGCGCGCTTTCCGGCGGAAAGGCCCGCGCGCTCGTCGTGAACGCAGGCAACTCGAACGCCTTCACCGGGCGCCGCGGCAAGGCGGCGTGCGACACGATCCTCGAAACCGTCGCCGGCGAGCTCGGCATCGCGCGCGAGGAAATCTTCCTCGCCTCGACAGGCGTGATCGGCGTGCCGCTTCCCGAGGACAAGGCGAAGGACGGCCTCCGGCAGGCGTTCAGCAAGCTCTCCGTGGGCTCCGACGCTAGCTGGCTCCACGCCGCCTCGACGATCATGACGACCGATACGTTTGCGAAGGGCGCCGGCGCCACCGCCATCATCGGCGACCGCACCGTCGCGGTCGTCGGCATCGCCAAGGGCTCGGGCATGATCGCGCCCGACATGGCGACGATGCTCGCCTTCGTCTTCACCGACGCCGCCGTCTCCCCCGCCTACCTGAAGACGATGCTCGCGGCCGCGACCGACCTCAGCTTCCACGCCATCACCGTCGACAGTGACACCTCGACCAGCGACACCCTCCTCGCCTTCGCGACCGGCGCCGCAAAGAACGCCGAGATCACCGGCCCCGACTCCCCCGGCGCCGACGCCTTCCAGGCCGCACTCACGCAGGTCTGCCGCGACCTCGCACAGCAGGTCGTGCGCGACGGCGAAGGCGCCCAGAAGCTGATCGCCGTGAACGTCGAAGGCGCGACCGATGACGCCTCCGCCAAACGCATCGCACTCTCGATCGCCAACTCGCCGCTGGTGAAGACGGCGGTGGCGGGCGAGGACGCCAACTGGGGCCGCGTCGTGATGGCCGTCGGCAAGGCCGGCGAACCCGCCGACCGCGACACGCTCTCGGTGCGCTTCGGCGATACCGTTGTCGCGAAAGACGGCATGGTCGTCGACGGCTACGACGAGGCACCGGTCGCCGCGCACCTCAAAGGCCAGGAAATCGAGATCGGCGTCGACCTCGGCCTTGGGCAAGGCCGCGCCACGGTGTGGACCTGCGACCTGACGCACGGCTACATTTCGATCAACGCCGACTATCGAAGCTAGGGAGACCCGCCGTGACGATCATCGGACCGCAGGCCCGGGCAGCAAGGGCGCTGGTGCGCTGGCCTCGCGATCATGTCGCCAGGGCCGCCGGGCTGGACGAAGAGGTCCTGCTCGCGTTCGAGACCGGCGGCACCGACCTTGATCCCGATGCGCGGCACCGCCTGCGGTTGGCGCTGGAAGCGGGCGGCGCCGTGTTCCTGCCGGAGAACCGTGATGGCGGCATGGGCGTCCGCCTCAAGTTCACGACGAAGGATGTGCGCGCCATAGACCGCATGGAAAACGAAGGCGGCGCCTACGGCAGCGACGACGTCTAGACCTCGTCCCTAATCTCCCGCGTGACGCCGCGCCCGCGCGCGGCTATGAGCGCCCGGCCATGTCGTCCGCGTCATCCCGTCCCGCAATCGCTTTCATCCTCGCCGTCGCCGTGCTCGACGTGATGGCGATGGGGATCGTGATTCCCGTTCTGCCCGCCCTCATCGAGGGCTTCGTGGGGTCGGAGGCTGCGGCCGGCTATTGGAACGGCATCATGGTCGCGATCTGGGCGGGGATGCAGTTCCTCTGCTCACCGATCATCGGCTCGATCTCCGACCGCTTTGGGCGGCGACCGACGATCCTGATCTCCACCGCGGGGCTGACGCTCGACTGGATCCTGATGGCGCTGGCGCCAGACCTCTGGTGGCTCGCCGTCGGCCGCATGATCGGCGGCATCACCTCATCGAGCTTCACCGCCGTGTTCGCTTACATGGCCGACATCACCGAGCCCGATCAGCGCGCGCGCGGCTACGGGCTCGTCGGCGCGGCATTCAGCGCGGGGTTCATCGCGGGGCCGCTGATCGGCGGCGTGCTCGGCGAGATCAGCCCCCGCGCGCCCTTCTGGGCAGCGGCGGTGCTCTCCGGCATCACCTTCCTCTACGGTCTGTTCATCCTGCCGGAATCGCTGCCGCAGGAGCGGCGCATGGCGTTTTCGTGGACGCGCGCGAACCCGTTCGGCGCGCTCAAACTGCTGCGCTCGCACCCGGAGCTCTCAGGGCTAGCAGTCGTGAACTTCCTGCTCTACTTCGCGCACCACGTGTTCTCCGTGGTGTTCGTGCTCTACGCCGCGCACAAGCACGGCTGGACCCCGATGTACCTCGGCTTTGCCCTCGCACTCGCGGGCATCCTCGAAATGATCGTGCAGGCGGGGCTGGTCGGCCCGGCGGTGAAGCGCTGGGGTGACCGGCGGACGATGGTGACAGGGCTGGTGATGGGGAGCCTCGGCCTTGCGAGCATGGGCCTTGCACCTACGGGCCTCCTCTTCACGCTGGCGCTGTTTCCGAACGCGCTCTGGGCGCTCGCCATGCCGACGCTGCAATCGCTGATGACGCGCCGCGTTTCCGAAAGCGAACAGGGCCAGCTTCAGGGCGCGAACATGAGCGTCGGCAGCATCGCGGGCATCGCCTCGCCGCTGTTCTTCGGCTGGATGTACGAAATGACCGTGGGCGATGCGCCGGGCGTCAGCTTCCTGATCGCGGCGGGCATTCTTGCGGCAGGCGCCGTGCTGGCGGCGTTCGTCAGCCGCCGCGCAGCACTGGCGGAAACCGCAACGGGAGCGGAAACGCAGACCCCTGCTTAGCCCTGCTGTCTGGACACATCTTCGGCGAGTTCGCCGACCAGCCAGTCCTTGATCATCGATTTCGGCTGCGCGCCCACCTTGGTGGCGGCGGGCTTGCCATCCTTGAACAGGATCATCGTCGGGATGCCGCGGATGCCGAACTGCGAGGCAAGCTCGGGGTGATCGTCGGTGTTTAGCTTGGCGATCGTCACCTGGTCGCCGAGTTCCTCCGAAAGCTCCTCGAGCGCCGGGGCGATCTGACGGCACGGCCCGCACCACGGCGCCCAGAAATCGACGAGAACCGGCTTTCCGGCGTTTGCGACCTCGGCCTCGAAATTTTCCGGGGTGATGGCGGTGGAACCCATGACACGTCTCCATGAACGACTTATTCCGCCGCAATCTGGAGACTGAACCGCAGCGCTTCAAGGCCAAATATCCCGAGGCTTTTCTGACAGGGCGGAAAGCCGGACTTTCAGATCAATCGACGCGGATCAGGCGCAGGGCAGCCGTATAGAACAGCGCGGTTTCGATACGGCGGCCGGGAAAGATGCGGGCGAGCGCATCGCGGTAGGCGCGCATCTGGCGCAGGTGCGGAGACGGCACACCCGCAAGATCGGAAGGCGGGTTGCGGCCGGTCTTGAAATCGAGTGCACGCACAACGTCTTCGCCCACGATCAACCGGTCGATCGTGCCGGTGATGACGACGTCCTCCACAACGGCCGATAGCGGCGCCTCCGCATAGGCATCCGCCGTGAACCATGGACCGAGCGCCGGATCGGCAAGCGCCCCCGCAACTTCGAGCGTGATCGCGTCCGCATCCAGATCGGGCGCAGTGCGGCGGAGCCATGCTCGCATCGCCGCCGCGCGGTTCTCAGGCGCCACTCCGCCGATCCGCTCGAAAAGCTGGTGCAGCACCTGCCCGCGCCGCGCCGCAGCGCGCAGCGCCGGACCGGGCGGCGGCTCCGCCGGGTCGTCGTCCTGCGGTGCGGACGGTGCGAGAGGGCGCGGCGGGCGCTCCTCCTCCGGCGGCATCGCGAGCGCCCATGCGGGTATCGCGGTCGCGGCGCGCGGCTCCGCTTTGGCGGGCACCGCAACGGGCACGGGTGTGCCGCTGGCATGGCGCAGCACGCCGCCCCAGACGGGATCATCGACACTCTCTGCACCCAATGCCGCGAGCGCATCGGCGACGTGACCGTGCCAGCTCTTCGCCTTCGAGGGCCGCTTGCCAAGCGCGCCGCCGACATAGAGCCGATCCTCGGCGCGGGTGAGCGCCACGTAGAGCAGGCGCATGTGCTCCTCGCCCTCGGCACGCGTCGCGGCCTCGTATGCATCACGCGCGGGCCCGACGAGCATCTTCGAAGAGCCGAAGAACAATGGCGCGGGGCCAAGGCCGGGCAGATCGAGCGGCAACGGCGGCTTTGCACCCTTGGGCACGGCAGACGCCGCATCGGCGAGGATGACGATAGGCGCCTGCAGCCCCTTCGAGCCATGCACCGTCATGATGCGGACGGCATCGTGCGCAGCCTCCGCGTCGCGCTTCACCTCCACGTCGTCCGCCTCGATCCACGACAAGAATCCCTGCAAAGACGGCGTGTTCGCGCCTTCGTAAGCAAGCGCCTGATTGAGCAGTTCCTCGATCGGATCGCGCGCCTCCTCGCCGAGCCGCGCGATTAGGCGCAGGCGTCCCTGCGGTTCGCCGGACAGCACATATTCGAGGAACTCGTATGGCGCCATGTAATCGGCGCGGGCGAGCACCCTGCCGAGCCAATCCTCGGCGGCGCGGGCCTTGTCGTCGCCCGCACCCGTACGATCACGCAGCGTGCGCCAGAGCGTCCCACGCCGCTTGAACGCGAGGCTGTAGAGATCGTCCTGCGACCAGCCGAGGAACGGCGAGACGAGCAGCGCGGCGAGCGAGAGATCGTCTCCCGGCTGGAGCGCGAAGCGGACAAGCGCGAGCAGATCCTGCACCGCGAGCGGCTGCGTGAGGCGCAGCCGGTCCGCGCCTGCCACGGGCACGCGCGCCGCCATCAGTGCCGAGACGAGCGTGGGCACGAGGCTGCCGCGCGAGCGCACGAGCAGCATGATGTCGCCCGCCGCGATCGGCCGGCCCTTCGAGGCCAGCATCTCGCCGCGCTCAAGCCAGCCGGAGACTTGCCGCGCGATGCTGGCCGCGAGCGTGCGCTCAGCGTCCTCTGGAACGGCGTCCTCCACCTCATCCTCGAACGCGCCAGTCACAGGCGCCCACAGCACCACTTCCCCGGCCGCACCGGCGCGGTGCGCGGCATGACGCGGAATCTCGCCATCGATCCCGAACGCGGCCGGACCAACCGTCTCCACCACCGTATCGACGACATCGAGCACGGCGGGCGCGGAGCGGAAGCTGAGCGCGAGGTCGATCGTTTCGAAGGGCTTGTCCGCACCTAGCGCCCGGCGCTCGGCGGCGGCGCGCGCAGCCTCGAACGCGCGCGGGTCGGTGCCCTGAAAGCCGAAAATCGCCTGCTTGTAGTCGCCGACCGCGAACTGGGTACGTGCACCCATCTCCGCCTCATCACGCGTGCCCGTCCCTGCGAAGAACTCGTCCGCGATCGCCTCCACGATCGCCCATTGCGCGGCGTTCGTATCCTGCCCCTCGTCGACAAGGATGTGATCGATACGCTGGTCGAGCTTGTAGAGCACGAACGGTGCGGCGAGCGTCGAGAGCAGCCGCGCCGCCTTGACGATGAGATCGGCATAATCGAGCGCGCCCGCCGCTTCCTTGCGCGTTTCGTAAGCGGCGGCGAGCGCGTGGCCGACACGCAGATGCAGCGCCGCTGTCTCGGCGAGGTCGAGCCCGGCGGCGAGATCGCGCACAGCGCCGACGACCGTGCAGAAACGTTCATGCAGATCGCCGAGCCCCTTGGGCGCGGCGCGGCGCTCGCCATCCTTGCGGAAACCGGTGCCAACGAGATCTTCGAGGAAATCGTGCCGCACCTCCGGCGCCGCACCCAATATGCGCGCCAGCGCATCGGCGGCCTCAAGGCCTGTCTTCGTACCCCATGCCGCCATCGCCGCCGCATATTCGCGCACGGTTTCCCAGTCGAAGGCATCGTCCGCGAGCGCGGCGGCGAGCACCTCGTCGCGGCTGCCGCTGCCCGGCAGGCCAAGCCCGCGCCGTACGAGGCCGCGCCAGTCGACCGCCTTGCCGTAGACATTCTCGAACACGGCGCGCCCGGCGAGCAGCTTCGCGATCACCTCCTGCACGCGCGCCTCGCCGCCCTGCACGGAGAGGTCCGCGAGATCGGCGAGCAGCGCCGTGTCGCCGCTGCCGATCCGTTCGGCGAGCGTTTCGGTGTGGATGCGAAGCGCGCTCCGGTCGTCGAGCGTTTCGTAGCCGGGCGCAATCCCGGCCTCGAGCGGGAAGGCGGCGAGCAGCGCGCTCGCGAAACTGTGCAGCGTCTGCACCTTCAGGCCTCCGCGCGTCTCCAGCGCTTCGGCAAACAGCGCGCGGGCGCGGCGGCAGGTGCCTTCGTCGGACGGCGCGCCGATCGCGGCGAGTTCGGCGGCAAGCATTTCGTCGTCCGCGCGCACCCAGCGCGACAGGGTTTCGAAGATGCGCGTCTGCATCTCCGCCGCCGCCGCCTTGGTGAAGGTGAGCGCGAGCAGCCCATCCGGCCGCGCGCCTGCGAGCAGCAGTCGCAGCACGCGCGCGGTCAGCACCTGCGTCTTCCCCGTGCCCGCCGTGGCCGAAACCCATGCGCTGAGTTCGGGATCGGCAGCACGTTTCTGTTCGGGAAGAAGCGGCCGGATGCTCATTTGCGCCCCCACCATTCGGCGAGCCGCGCGAGGTGATCGTAGTCCTGAAGGTGGACGGCGTATTCCGGCTTCACCTTCGCCTCGAAGGGGCGGCTGCCCGCGAGATATTCGCCCACCGCCTCACGGAACGCTGCGCGGCAGGTTTCGATGAAGGCGGGGAGATCGGCCCACGCGTCCTTGTAATGGCGTGCGCTCGTCGTCTCCCTGCCTGCCTCCCTGCCGCCCGAGAGCTTCCAGTAGGCGACCTCGACGACGCGCGAGGCCGGGCCGTCCAGCGCGCCTTCCTCGGCAAGCCACGCAAGGAGGCCAAGCTGCGATGCGAGCCCATCCGAAAGCCGCGCCTGCCGGGGAACGGCGCCGGTCTTGAAGTCGGCGATCAGCAGGCCTTCCGGCCCCATTTGCACGATGTCCGCCTTGCCCTTGAGCTTGACGCCGGAAACCTCGAAGTGCCCTTCGACTTCCGAGCGGACCTCGCCCCAACCCCCGGCGGCACGCGCGGCCATAAGCTCTGAAACCCAATCGAGCATCCGCACGATGCGCGGTTTCCACAGCGCCGCGACCAGCGGCTGGTCGGCGTGCACCGCGATGGCCGCGTCGATCGCGGCTTCGTGCGCGGCGGTGTCATGGAGCGTGCCCGCGCCGAGCAACGCTTCGATGACAGCGTGGACGATGGTGCCGCGCTCCGCCGCCGAGAGATCGGCGTCGAGCGGATCAAGCGGCCGCAGCCGCAGCATCTTCTCGGCATAGAAGCTGTAGGGGTCGATGAGCAGGCGATCGACCTGCGTGACGCTGATCTGCTTCGGCCGCTCCGCCGTGGGCGGCGAGGGACGCGGGCGCTCGGCGGGGGGCACCGTCTCGCGTGCATCGAGCGCGGCGGCAAGCGCAGGCAGGCATGTTTCCCACACGACATGATCGCCCGCGAAGGCGAGCAGACGCAGCCAGAAGCGCGAGGCGACCGTGGGCGCGGACGCATCGCGGCGCGCACGCGTGAGCAGCACCTGGGGTGCGGCAGCGGCGAGTACGAAATCGTGTGCGGCGAGGCCGATCGCCCGCTCGGTTTCCGGAAGCCCGAGGCGGCGGCGGATCGCGGGCGGAATCCACGGATCGAACGGATCGCCGCCGGGCCAGACACCTTCATTGAGCCCGCCGAGAATCATCAGATCGGTACGCTGCAGTCGGGCTTCGAGAAGGCCGTAGATGGCAAGGCGCGGATGCTTGCCA
>JAEULI010000128.1 GCA_016793845.1 Sphingosinicella sp. | reverse complement strand
CTCTTCGCTCGCCGCCGGTCACAAGACTTTGATCCCCGAGCTCATCCGCGGCCTGCGCGAGCAGGGCCGCAGCGACATCAAAGTGATCGCGGGCGGCGTCATCCCGCCGCAGGACTATGATTTCCTGCGCGATGCGGGCGTTCAGGGCATTTACGGCCCCGGCACAAACGTCGTGGAATGCGCGGCAGACGTGCTGCGTCTGCTCGGCCACAACATGCCGCCTGCGGGGCTTGCTGAAGCGGCGGAGTAGCCGCGCCCGCGGGTACCGGCCCGATTCGGACCCGTACCGAAACCGTGATATGTCTCGCCGCCTCCAAACAGGGGAGACACGTCATGACTTACCGGAAATTTGTCTCGCTTTGCGTTGCGTCCGCGTTTGTCGTTGCCTCACCCGTCGCCGCGCAGGACACGGCGAAAAAGCGCGAGAACGTCTCGTACCATGTCCTGGAGTTCGTGAAGTACAAGGAAGGCAAGGGCGAGCGCGCCTACGAGATCGTGACGAAGTATTTCGATCCCGCATCCGTGGCTTCGAAAACCCCGATTCCCGAAGAGTATCACGTCCAGTTCGGCGATTGGGACGATGTGCTCGTCTGGCCGATGAAGGGCGGGGCCGAGATCGAGTGGCAGTACTCACCCGATGATGTCGCCTGGTTCGCGGAGCTCCACAAGCTGACCGGCAGCAAGGAAGCCTCCGACAAGCTGCTCGAAGAGTGGAATGGCCTCATCGCGGATCGCAAGCGGTCCATCGCGCACCGGCATCTGCCGAAAAAGTAGCGGGCGTAAGGGAAGGGGTCTCGCGCCCCTTCCGCGTTCAGCGCGTGGCGGGTTTCCGCCGCCCGACGATGATGCCCGCAAGTCCGAAACCGAGCAGCGCGAATATGCCGGACATCGGCGGTTTCAGGGCCATTTCCGCGAAGGCCGCGGCGTTCGAAAAATAGCGTGTTGCCGCCTTGCCGTTCACCGTCGCGTTCCCTGAGGCTGCGACGATGCGGCCCTGCTCCGCGATCATCTCGTTGTTGGCGAGCGTGGCGGCGTTGGCGGGCGCGGCCCGGTTGGCGAAGAACGTCACGGTTCCGGGCGCACGGTTCACGAAGCGGTTGCCGCTCACGCGCACGGGCGCAGGCGGGTTCACGTAGCTGCCGCCCTTTCGCATCTCGAAGCCATAGGCGATGGCCGTGCAGCAATTGTCGGGATTGGGGCCTTTCACCAGCAGATTGTCGCTGATCGTCGCGCCGCCGCCTTCCGGCAGATCGATAAGGTAGGAGGCGGAGCCGTTCGTGTCGTCGATCCGGTTGTCGGTGATGCGCGTGTCGAGCGCGCGGGATTTGATGTAGTGGCCGCGCGTGCCGCGCGCGAACGTCGATCCCGTCACCACCAGTCGCGTGATGCTGTTCGCATAAATCGCATGGCCCAGGCGGTTCGGTGCGCGGCTGGCCGTCCCCGTAAAGCGCGAACGGCGCACGGTCAGCACGCTGCCGTCTACGCCGTTTGCAAGGATGCCCATCTCGTTCCCGGAAAAGCGCGCGTCGGTCACCGTAAGGTTGCGGCCTTCCACGCGGATCCCCGCGCCGTTGCCGTCAGGCGCGCGTGCGCCTTCGAATGCGATCCCCATGATCGTCACGTCGTCTCCGGCGATCACGAACAGCCCCTTGCCGGCCACAGTGTCGCCGCTCACCACGACACTGCCCGGCACGGCGTCCGCCGCAGCGCGGATGGTGAGGTCGTTGGTGTGGAAGCGTGCGCCCTCGTAAAGGCCGGGGGCGAGGACGATCGTATCGCCGGCCTCGGCATCGCGCGCCGCTTCGGCGAGCGTCGCATAGGCGCCGTTGCCGCCGACCGCGAGCGTTGCCGCCGATGCGCCGGCCGAGCCGGATGCGAGCGCCGCCGCCAGAGCGAGTCTCAATGTCATGTCCGCCGACCTCGTCATTGCCGCCATGCCGCGCGAGACCCCCGACCGCGCCGGCCGCTCATGCCCTGCAAATGATGACGGTTTCAATCGCGTGCCCCTCGAAAGCCGGGTGGAGTGCGTAGCAGACGCGACATTACGAAGCCGTTTCGTTCCGGGCGCGTTTCCAGCGCTGTGCGTAGCGGACGGCCGATACGATCGTCAGGAAAGTTGCTGCAATCATCAAGGCTTGCAACAGAAGGGGGGATTTGATCGCGGGCGGCAGCGGCAGCAGGATCAGCGCCACGAGCAGCATCTGCACGGCGTTTCCTGCCTTGCCGAAGCGGCCGGGGTGCAGTTCGTCGGCGTGTCCGCGCGCCCGGGCCCAGACGCTCGCGGCGAGCACAAAGCCCTCGCGCACCGCCACGACGAGCGCGAACCAGCCCGGCAGCAGCCCCGTCCACCACAGCAGCGCCACGGCGGTGCCGACGAGCAGCTTGTCGGCAACCGGGTCCATAAGCCGCCCGAATGTCGTGATGATGTCCCAGCGCCGCGCGATCCAGCCGTCCACGGCGTCGGTGATGGCGGCGATGGCGAAGAGGATGCCCGCGCGCGTCAGATCGCCCGAAATCAGGTACAGCGCCATCGGAGCCACAAGCAGCAGCCGGAAGATGGTGAGCAGATTGGGAATGTTGATAGGGCGCCTCCCATGCTGTTTTGGTCGCCAGTCTCGTTCGTACACGATAGACGAGGCATGAACGCCATGCACGCCCGTGCCCGGCCTTTGTGGAGGAAACCATGTTCCTGAAGCTCAGCGAAACCGTTTCGGTCGCGCCGCAGATCACGGCTGCCGACATCGGCGCCGCGAAAGCGGCGGGCTTCACCGCGATCATCAACAACCGGCCGGACGGTGAGGCGCCCAACCAGCCGCCAAGCGAGACGATCGCGGCGGCGGCGGCGGCGGAAGGGCTCGCTTATGCCTATATTCCGATGTCGCAGGGCGGCATCACGCCCGACATGATCGAGGCCGTGCGCAAGGCGCTCGAAGGCCAGACCACGCTGATGTTCTGCCGCTCGGGCACGCGCTCCACGATGCTGTGGGGCCTTGCCGAGGCTTCGGCGGGCAAGGATGCCGATGTGCTCGCCGAGGCGGCGCGCGCTGCGGGATACGACCTGTCGCCGATCTACGGCGTCATGCAGCAGATGGCGGCGCGGTAACACCATGCTCGCGCAGACGCTGATCTCGATCGGCGGCATCGCGCTCGTGGTCGTGCTGGCGCGCTGGCTTGGCGTGCGGCGGCCGGCGGCAAGCCTTGATGCGAAGGCGGCGGCCGACCTCGCCGAATTCACGCTTGCGGGGTTCGTGGCGGATGATGTCGTGCTTGGCGCAGACGGTGGCGGGGCGCTGGTTTCGGGGCAGGGCGGACGTTTCGCGCTGATCAAGCCGCATGGATCGCACTGGGCGGTGCGGGGTCTTGCCCCGCCGGTGGCCGTTACTGTCGAAAGCGCTGACTTGATCGTGGAGAGCGGCGATCCCATGTTCGGCCCGGTTCGCCTGCGGATCGGCGCGGAAGCGGGGGAAACGCTTGCCGCGCGGCTGCGGGCAGAGGCTGGACGTCACACATGAAGCTGCCCGATCCCGTCGCTCTCGCCATTCCGGCGTTCATCCTGCTGATGGTGGCGGAAGTGCTCTGGGTCCGTTTCGGCGGGCGCGGCGAATATGAGTGGCGCGATACCGCGACCTCGCTCGTCATGGGCTTCGGCAGTACGATCGCTGGCCTCATCACGGGCGGCGCGGTGATCGCGGCGGCTTACTGGCTGCACCAGTTCGCGTTTCTGGATCTCGGCTGGCACTGGTGGGTGTTCGCGCTCTGCATCCTGGCCGACGATCTCGCTTATTACGTGTTCCACCGCAGCGCGCACCGCGTGCGCTGGTTCTGGGCGGCGCACGTCATCCACCATTCGAGCCAGCACTATAATCTCTCCACGGCGCTCCGGCAGACATGGACGGGCTTCATCGCGCTCGGGTTCATTTTCCGGATGCCGCTGTTCCTGGTGTTCGATCCGGCGATGGTGCTCTTCGCCTCCGCGATCAATCTCGTCTACCAGTTCTGGATTCACACAGAGGTTGTCGGCCGGATGCCGCGCTGGTTCGAAGCGGTGATGAACACGCCTTCCCACCACCGCGTCCACCACGCGACGAACCCGCGTTATCTCGACAAGAACTACGCAGGCATGTTCATCGTCTGGGACAAGATGTTCGGCACGTTCGAGCCGGAGCGCGCCGACGAGCCATGCCGCTACGGCATCGTCAAGAACCTCGGCAGCTTCAACGTGCTATGGACGGCGTTCCACGAATGGATCGGCATCGCGAAGGACGTGTGGCACGCGCCCACGTGGCGCGCGCGCTGGAACTACATGGTGAAGCCGCCGGGCTGGAGCCACGATGGCAGCCGCGACACGTCGGAGACGATCAAGGCACGTTGGGCGGAGCGTCAGGCGCGGCTCGCGGCAGAGCCCGCCGAATGATCTCCATCGGGCGAGGTCTCGCCATCGATCCAGACGAGATCACGCTCAGTTTCATCCGCGCGAGCGGCCCCGGCGGCCAGAACGTCAATAAGGTGTCGACGGCGGTGGAGCTTCGCTTCGATCTCGCGCGCTCGCCATCGCTGCCCGAAGCGGTGAAGCGCCGGGCCGCGCGGCTCGCGGGACGGCGGCTGACGCTGGAGGGAGTGATCGTGCTCCGCGCTGAGCGGTTCCGCACGCAGGAGATGAACCGGGAGGACGCGGAGGCGCGGCTCGTCGCGCTGCTCTCCGAAGCCGCCGTGCCGCCGACGCCGCGCGTCAAGACAAAGCCGAGCAAGGCCGCGAAGGCCCGCCGCGCCGATGCCAAGACCGGGCGCGGCAAGGTGAAGGCGCTGCGCCGGAAGCCCTCGGATATCTGAAACGGAGAGGGGGCGGCGTGGTCTCCCACACCGCCCCCGGGATTTACGCAGGTACTGTACTCAGTAGTTGTAGGCGCGTTCGCCATGTTCGCCGAGGTCGAGACCTTCGCGCTCGACTTCCTCGGAGACGCGGAGGCCGGTCACGACCTTGGCCACCGTGAAAGCGATCGCCGAGCCCACCGCTGCCCAGATGATGGCGACCACGACCGCCTGGATCTGGATGATGAGCTGGGCGCCCACGGCGTAGTCGTCGCCACCCGGCCCACCGAGCGAGGGCAGCATGGTCACAGCCGTGAGGATCGAGCCGATGATGCCGCCGACGGCATGGATGCCGAAGGCGTCGAGCGACTCGTCGATGCCGAGCTTCGCCTTGATCTTCATCACGAACACGCAGCAGAGGATACCCGCCACGAGGCCGAGCAGGATCGCGCCCATCGGGCCGGAGTTGCCGGCTGCCGGCGTGATCGCCACGAGGCCTGCGATGGCACCCGAGCAGGCGCCGAGCAGCGAGCTCTTGTGGCCGAGCACGCGCTCGGTGAGCATCCAGAAGAGCACTGCGGAGGCCGTTGCAAGGAAGGTGTTGATGAGCGCGAGGCCCGCGCCGCCGTTCGCTTCCAGCGCCGAGCCGGCGTTGAAGCCGAACCAGCCCACCCACAGCAGGCCCGTGCCGACCAGCGTCATGGTCAGCGAGTGCGGTGCCATGACTTCCTTCTGGTAGCCGATACGCTTGCCGAGGATGATCGCGCCGACCAGCGCCGAGACACCGGCGTTGATATGCACGACGGTGCCGCCCGCGAAGTCCAGCGCACCCCATTCGAAGATAAGGCCGCCCGTCGCCCACACCATGTGCGCGATCGGATAGTAGACGATCGTCAGCCAGATGACCGCGAACACCATCACCGCCGAGAACTTGATGCGCTCGACGAGGCCGCCGATGACGAGCGCGACGGTGATCGCCGAGAAGGTCATCTGGAACGAGATGAAGACGAATTCAGGGATGACGAAGCCGTCGCTGAAGGTCGCCGCCGTCGAGTCCGCGGTGATGCCCGACAGGAACATCTTGCCGAAGCCCGCGATGAAGGCGTTGCCGCCGTCGCCGAACGCCATCGTGTAGCCGTAGATCGCCCACATCAGCATCGCGAGGCTGGCCACCGCGATGATCTGCGTCAGCACCGACAGCATGTTCTTGGTGCGGACGAGACCGCCGTAGAACAGCGCGAGGCCGGGAACGATCATCGCCATGACGAGGACCGTCGCGGTCATCATCCAGGCAACGTCGCCCTTGTCGACGACCGGAGCGGCGGCTTCGGCCGCTTCCTGCGCGAAGGCAGGCAGTGAAAACAGCAGGGGGGCGCTGAAAGCCAGCGCGCGTCCCGCCAATCCAAGAGTTGGTTTCATTCCTTACCCCCAGTCCTAAAGAGCGGTTTCGTCGGTCTCGCCGGTGCGGATGCGCACGGCGCCGCCGACATCGAGCGTGAAGATCTTGCCGTCGCCGATGCTTCCGGTCGCGGCGGCGGCGGAGATGGTTTCAACCACGCGCGGAGCAAGGTCGTCGGCAGCGACGATCTCGAGCTTCAGCTTCGGAACCATGTTCACACTGTACTCAGCGCCGCGGTACACTTCCGTGTGCCCCTTCTGGCGCCCGTAACCCTTCACCTCCGTCACGGTCAGTCCCTGAACGCCGATGTCGCTCAGGGCTTCCCGCACGGGGTCGAGCTTGAATGGCTTGATGATAGCAATGATCAGCTTCATGCCTTGCCCCCTCCTGTGTGGTTGTGCCGGGGAGGCATTCTGCATGATGCGTGCCAACTGCTGCAGCGCAGCAAAACAGGCGACTCCAACCCCGTTTGAGCTGGTTTGTGATTAAATTTTAGGCGATGAAAGGTGGCCGCCTAGATTCTAGGCGAAGATATTGACGAAAGTTTAATCGTCCGCCCCGTCCAGAATCGCTTTCGCGCGATCGATGTCGCTTTCATCGACCATCAGCCGTGCTGATGCGATCGGCCCCAGTCCCAGGCTCGCTACGCCCGCGTCGAAGAGCACCGCCGGAATTCCCTCCGCCTCGAGTGCAAGGCGGGCCACATCGCCATCGATGCGGCTCGAATATTCGCGGACCATCACGAGCGGCATCAGGCGTCCTCGCTCACGTAGCGGTCGGTCACGCGGATCGGCAGGCCGTCGATGCTCCGTGTGCGGTCTGCGCGGCGCTTCACCCACGCTGACGGGTCCGTCCCCGCCTGTTTGTGATATTTCACGAGCGTCGGTCGTTCGCGCTCCAGCGTCATGTGCGGCACGCCCCAGCCGCAGCTCGTCTGCGTGCTCTCCACCGTAATGTCGAAGATCTGCCGCGTGCCAGGCAGGATCGTGAAATGCGCGGCGAGCGCATCCCAGTCCGCGTCCTGCGGCAGCACCGCCCGGCCGTGCCCGTAAATGCGGAAGATGAGCGCGGGGTTGTCGAACGCGCAGAACATCAGCGTGATGCGCCCGTCCGCCGCGAGGTGCGCGTGCGTCTCGTTGCCCGAGCCGCCGAGATCGAGATAGGCGACGCGCTTTGGCCCGAGCACGCGAAACGAATCATAGCCCTTGGGGCTGAGGTTGATGCGCGCGTCCGCAGCGGCGGTCGCCACGAAAAACACGGGTTGGCGGGTGATGAAGGCGATGTGCTCTTCGGTAAGGTGATCGAAGAAGTCCGCCACGCGCCGCTCTCCTTTCGTCTCAGGCGGCGGTGCCGCCCACCGTCAACCCTTCCAGCATCAGCGTGGGCTGCCCGACGCCCGCGGGCACCGATTGCCCGCCCTTGCCGCAGATGCCCACCCCCTCGTCGAGTTCGAGGTCGTTGCCGATCGCGACCACTTTCTGCATCGCTTCCGGTCCCGATCCGATCAGCGTCGCGCCCTTGATCGGGGCGCCGAGCTGGCCGTTTTCGATCCGGTAGGCCTCGGTGCAGGAAAATACGAACTTGCCGTTGGTGATGTCGACCTGCCCGCCGCCGAAGCTCTTGGCGTAAATGCCGGACTTGGCGCGGGAGAGAATCTCGCCCGGATCATCGTTCCCTGCGAGCATGAACGTGTTCGTCATGCGCGGCATCGGCGCGTGCGCGAAGCTTTCGCGGCGGCCGTTGCCGGTGGGCGCCACGCCCATCAGGCGGGCGTTCAGCCGGTCCTGCATGTAGCCCTTGAGGATGCCGTCCTCGATCAGCACCGTGCGGCCCGTCGGCGTGCCCTCGTCGTCGATGGTCAGCGACCCGCGCCGGTGTTCGAGGCTGCCGTCGTCGACGATCGTGACGCCGGGTGAAGCGACGCGTTCGCCGAGCCTTCCCGAAAAGGTCGATGCACCCTTGCGGTTGAAATCGC
>JAEULI010000052.1 GCA_016793845.1 Sphingosinicella sp. | reverse complement strand
GCACGATCATCGCTTGCGCGTCGCGGATGGCGGCAGAGGCTTCGCCCTCCTCCCAGTCCGCGCGGCTGCTGAGTACGGGAACGTCGATCGCAGAGAGTGCCAACCGCTCGACGACATGGCCCGCGCCCGCAGCGCTCTCCGCATAGGCATCCGCAAGCGCATGACAGAAGCGCGCCGGATCGGGATCCGGGTGCGCGTCGATCACGAGGATGCGCGTCATCCGCGCCTCAGCACTCGACGACGTTGACGGCACGCCCGCCGAGGCTGGTTTCCTTGTACTGCGAGCGCATGTCCTCGCCCGTCTGCCGCATCGTCTCGATGACGGCGTCGAGGCTCACCACGTGCTGCCCGTCGCCGTGGAGCGCGAGATACGCGGCGTTGATCGCCTTGATCGCGCCCATTGTGTTGCGCTCGATACAGGGAATCTGCACCAGCCCGCCGATGGGGTCGCAGGTGAGGCCGAGGTTGTGCTCCATGCCGATCTCGGCGGCGTTCTCGATCTGGCGGTTGCTGCCGCCGAGCGCCGCGACGAGGCCGCCCGCCGCCATCGAGCAGGCGACGCCCACCTCGCCCTGGCAGCCCATCTCGGCGGCCGAGATCGAGGCGCGCTTCTTGTAGAGGATGCCGATCGCCGATGCGGTCGCGAGCAGCAGCCGGCTCCCCGCGGGCGTCGGCGCGCTCGTGAACACCTCGTAGTATTTGAGCACGGCGGGAAGCACGCCCGCCGCGCCGTTCGTCGGTGCGGTGACGACGCGGCTTCCCGCTGCATTCTCCTCGTTCACCGCGAGCGCCCACAGGCTCACCCATTCGAATACGGCCGAGGGGTCGATGCGCGGGCCGCGCGCCGTCAGCGCGCGCTGGATGTCGTTCGCGCGGCGCTTCACCTTGAGCCCGCCGGGCAGTTCGCCCACGGACTGGCAGCCGCGCTCGATGCAGCCGAGCATCGCCGCGCGTACGCTGTCGAGGAAGCTTTCCGTCTCCTCGCGGCTGCGCCACGCGAGTTCATTTTCCAGCAGCATGTCGCCGATCGAAAGGCCCGTCGCCTCGCCAAGCCGCAGCAGGTCGGCGGCGGATTCGAACGGATGCGGCAGCCGGATGTTGACGCGCGGCGCGCTCTCGCCCTCGCGCAGGATCGCACCGCCGCCGATCGAGAAATAGGTCGCCATCCAGATCTCGCCGCCCTCGTAATGCGCTTCGAAGCGCACGGCGTTGGGGTGGCCGGGCAGGAACTCGCCCATGCGGAAGCGCAGGTGCTCGGCCTCGCGGAATGTCACCTTGCGCCCGCCCGCCAGCGGCAATTTGTCCTCGCCGCGAATCTGCGCGAGCATCGCCGGGGCAGCGTCGGGGTCGAGGCTCTCCGGCGTGTTCCCGGCAAGCCCGAGCATGATCGCCGTGTCGGTGGCGTGCCCGCGCCCGGTAAGCGCGAGCGAACCGTAGACGTCGCACGCGACTGCACGCACCTTGCCGCGCTTCACCGCGGCCTCGGCGAAGGCGAGCGCGGCGCGCATCGGCCCCACCGTGTGCGAGCTTGAAGGCCCGATGCCGATCGTGAACACCTCGGTCACGCTGATCGGCCGCTCGGCCATCGCCCTCCGCGCGGCGCTCATCGTCGCCGTGCTCGCCACCGCCTGTTCCAGTGTCATGCGCCCGTCAGTCCCTCATTCAACCTCGGGGCTCTTTTAGGCGCAAACGTCCCCGCCCGCCACCGGCGGCGAGGGCCCCACTTTCACCCAGCGGCAAGCGTGTCGCGTTTGATCTTCTTGGCGAGCGACCATTTGTGGACCTCGGTGGGTCCGTCGTAGATGCGGAAGGCACGGATTTCGCGGAACACCTGCTCCACGATCGTGTCCCCCGAAACGCCCTTGCCGCCCATCACCTGCACGCAGCGGTCCGCGACGCGCATCAGCGCTTCGGAAACCGCGACCTTCGCCATCGAGCTTTCCACCGTGCCGAGCGCACCCGTGTCGAGCACGTCCGCGCACCAGTCGATCATCAGCTCGGCCTGTTTCAGGTCGATGAGGTTCTCGGCGAGCATGAAGCCGACGCCCTCGTGGTCGACGAGCAGCTTGCCGAATGCCTGCCGCCTGCACGCATAGGCGCTGGCGATCTCGTGCGCGCGCGCCGCCGCGCCCCACCAGCGCATACAGTGCGAAAGCCGCGCGGGGCTGAGCCGCACCTGTGCGTACTTGAAGCCCTCGCCGCTCGCGCCGAGCATCTGGTCGGCGGGCACGCGCAGGTTCTCGATGGCGATGATCGCGTGGCCGCCGGGCATCGAGGAATCGATAGTGTCGAGCACGCGCTCGATGCGAATGGCAGGGTCGGGCAGGTCGACGAGGAACATGCACGCCCCCCCGGTTCCATCAGTAGCCTCCGACTTCGCCATCACGATGCCGACCTTCGCGCCGTCCGCGCCGGTGATGAATGCCTTTCGGCCATTGATCACCCAGTGGTTGCCATCCTGCCGGCACGTCGTCTGCATCATCGAAGGGTCGGAGCCCGCGCCGCCTTCGTCGGCCGGTTCGGTCATGAAGAACGCCGAGCGCGCCTCGCCCGAAACGAGCGGGCTGAGGAAACGCGCCTTCTGCTCGGGGCTGCCGACCTTGCCGAGTAGGTACATGTTGCCCTCGTCGGGCGCCATCGTGTTCACGGCCACCGGCCCCAGCGGCGACAGGCCGGATTTTTTCAGAACCGTCGCCGTATCGCGCTGATTGAGGTGCGATCCGTCCGCGAAGATGTGCGGTGTCATCACGCCCGCTGCGCGCGCCTTCTCCCGAAGCTCGCGCACCAGTGCTTCTGAAGGGCCGTGCGCGCCGAGGCGTGGGTCATGCTCATACGGCACAATCACCTCGCGAACGAACGCTTCGACCCGTGCGGCAATGGCGGCGGCGGTTTCGGACATCGGCAAATCCCCATTCTCGTTGCTTGGCTGGTTAGCCTGCTAAGCGAATGCGGCGCGCGATGAAATGCCTGATCGTGTCGGCTAACGTCGGCGCTGAAAACGCGGTGCTGCAAGTGGCCAGAGAATGTTGACCGCGAGGCCCCCCATTACCAGCGCCGCGGCCAGCAGCTTCCAGTCCGGCAGACCTTCGCCCAGCAGGATCGCGGACGACGCCATGCCGAAAACGGGAACGAGCAGCGCGCTCGGCGTGATCGTCGCTGCCGGGTGCCGCGCCAGCAGCCAGCCCCACGCGGCATATCCGAACAGCGTGTTGCCCACCGATTGCCACAGCACTGCCGCCCACGTGGCGGTGTCTGCCCGCGCCAGCGCCGCGCCGATCGATGCCGGGCCTTCGAACAGCAGCGAGCCGATGATGAGCGGCGGCACCGAAAACAGGCTCGACCAGACGACGAAGCTCAGCATGTCGCTCGTCCCGCTCGTCCGCGCCACGTGGTTGCCGATCCCCCAGCTCATCGCGGCGATCAGCACGAGGCCGAGGCCGAGCGGCGTCGTGCTGCCGTCCGTATGCGCGAGGATCACGACGATCCCGGCGGTCGCGAGCAGCAACGCCGCGATCTGGAAAGATTGCAGCTTTTCTCCCGCGAAATACATCGCAAGCCCGATCGTGAAGAACACCTGCGACTGCACGACGAGCGAGGCGAGCCCCGGCGAGATGTCGCTCCGCATCGCGATGTAAAGCAGCCCGAACTGCCCGAACCCGATCAGCACGCCATAGGCCGCGAGCGCCTGCCAGCGCACCGCGGGCCGCCGGATGAAAAACGCGGCCGGCAGAAAGGCGAAGGTAAAGCGCAGCGCCGCGAACAGCAGCGGCGGCAGATCGTCGAGCGCAACGCGGATCACCACGAAGTTGGTGCCCCACACGGCAACAACCGCCAGCGCCAGCAGCAGGTGCAGCGGCGGCAGGCCGGCCTGCGCCGGGGGGAAGGACGATTCGGCCATTCGCGTCTCTATACGGTTATCGCCCGCGCGCGACAGGTCTTTGCAATTGCAGGCCAGACCTGCTCGCACGGCATGGCTGCGCCTTTACGCTTCCTTTCTTGCATAGTGCCGCCGGTATTTATATAAGCAGTTATATATCTACTTATGGATTGAATGAAGCATGGTCGATGATGTCGTGCGCGCGCTCGGTCACCTGTCCCTCGGCACCAGGCTGCGGCGGATCGGGGAACAGCTGCAATCGGAAACGCAGCGCATTCTCGATGATGGTGGCCTTTCTGTTCAGGCGAGCCAGTGCCCCGTGCTTGTGGCCGTCGAGCGGCTTGGCCCGGTTACCATCGGCGATCTCGCGCTTGCGCTCGGCATTACACAGCCCGGGGCCACGCGCGCGGTGGGCCTTCTTGTAGAGGCGGGCTCTCTCGAAGTCCTGAAATCCGAAGGCGACGCACGCGTCCGCCTTGTCGCGCTCGCCCCGGCCGGAAAGGCGCTCGTGGCGCGCCTGCGGGCCGAACTCTGGCCACGGATCGATCGTGCAGTCGCCGAACTGTGCAGGCCCCTTGCAGGGCCGCTGCTCGATCAGCTCGATGCGCTGGAAGGGGCACTTCGCGATATTCCCCTGCCCGAACGCGTCGCGGCGCTGCGGGAGGAATCGCTCCTGTGATGATGCACGTTCTCGACCGGCCGATCTGGCAGGCGCTCGGTACGCTGCACGCCGATGTTGCGGAGGGCGGTGCCCTCGCGCGCCGCTACCGCACGTCGATCGGCCCGATGGCCGCAACCCTCGATAACAGTCCGGCCGCGCTCGCCGCGCTTGGTGCGCTTGCCGCTCCGGGGGAAAGCCTGGTCCTCCTCATGGCCGACCCGGTCGTGCCGCCGCAGGGCTTCGAAACCGTATCAGCTGCAGATGCCGTGCAGATGCTTGCAGCGCAGCCGCCGCGCCCGTTCCCCGATGCGGAGATCGTACCGCTCGGCCGGGCCGATGCAGAGGCGATGCTTGTCCTTGCGGAACTGACGAAACCCGGCCCCTTCTCGCTCGAAGCCCTGGCGCTCGGCCGGTTTTGGGGCGTGCGCTACAAGGGCGCGCTCATCGCCATGGCGGGCGAGCGAATGCGCCAGCCCGGCTATACGGAGCTGAGCGGCGTCTGCACGCATCCCGATCACCGCGGCAAGGGCCTCGGCAAGCGGCTCTCGCTCCATGCCATGCAGGCGATCTTCGAAAGCGGCGCGCAGCCCTTCCTCCACGCTTTCGCATCGAACACACCCGCGATCACGCTCTATGCATCGATCGGCTTCACCCTGCGCCGCCCCATGAACGTCGCCTTCCTCCGCCGCCCGGACTGAAAGGCTCCGCACAATACCGAACCCGAAGGGTTCGCAAGGCCGCGGATGCGACCACCCGGCGCTTGAGGGACAACCCCCCCGAACTTGTTCGCAAGGCCGACCGGCCGCCCGAGCCTATGCGAGGAGAGCCAAGGCCGCGGATGCGGCCGCCCGGCGTCTGAGGGACAGCAAGAAACTGGCGCACCCGACAGGATTCGAACCTGTGACCTCTGCCTTCGGAGGGCAGCGCTCTATCCAGCTGAGCTACGGGTGCCGGTCGCCGTTTCGGCGGGCACGCTTAACAAAGCGCGGGCGTGCAGGCCAGCGGGAAAAGCGCGCGGGCGTTATTCGCCCTTGATCGGCGTGTGGGGCACGAAGGGTCCGAGCTCGCAGCTCGCCCCGAGCCGGGGGCCGCCGCCCTGCAGCACCACGGTGATGATATCGGTGGAGCAGAGCTGCGACAGCGAGGTCGAATAGGTGAATGCCTCCTCGAAGCCGAGCGAGGGGCAGGCGTGCGGCAGCGTGTTTCTGAGGATGCGGCCGTCGCGCATGATGAAGTCGATCGTCGAATCGTCGACGACCTTGGTACTCCGGATCGCGGCAAGGCCGACACAGCGCTCGCCGCTTTCCGCCTGCGGCGCAGGCGCGGGTTCGACCGGCGCTTCGGGCGTGGAACAGGCCGCCAGCGCCAGCGTCGCGAATACAGCCGTGATGAAGGGGATGTGCCGTGCCATGGGGCGTTGCTCCGCGCAGGGCGACTTGCCGGACCGCCCCCCATCAGGCGGGTTCGCGGTCCGGCGGTACGCAAACGCTACAATGTCACTATGCGTACCGTTCATAACGTCTCCATCTGAACGCGAAGTGAATCGCTCATGCTATCGTCTTGGCGTCATATTCGCATTCGCCGACCACGACGCAATGCCAGCATTCGGGCTTCCGCGCCTTGCAGGTATGGCGGCCGAGCAGGATCAGCCAGTGGTGCGCGTGGCGGCGATAGGGCTGCCGGACCGCCTTCTCCAGCTTCAGTTCGACCGCGAGCGGGGTCTTGCCCGGTGCGAGGCCCGTTCGGTTGGAAACCCGGAACACGTGCGTGTCGACCGCGAAGGTCTCTTCCCCGAAGGCGACGTTGAGAACGACGTTCGCGGTCTTGCGGCCGACACCGGGCAGCGCCTCCAGGCTCGCGCGGTCGCGGGGCACTTCGCCGCCGTGCTTTTCGAGCAGGATCTGCGACAGTGCGATCACGTTCGCGGCCTTGGCGTTGTAGAGGCCGATCGTCTTGATGTGCTGCTTCAGCCCCGCTTCGCCGAGCGCCAGCATTGCGGCCGGATCCTGCACTTTTGCGAACAGTGCCTTCGTCGCCTTGTTGACGCCCGCGTCGGTCGCCTGCGCGGAGAGCACCACGGCGACGAGCAGCGTGTAGTCGTTCACGTAGTCGAGTTCGGTTTCCGGGGTGGGATTGGCTTCGGCGAGATGGTCGAAAAATCGAGCGATGATCTGCGGCTTCATGTCTCTCCGCCTACCGCACCCGCTTCCTCATTGGTAGAGTGCAGGCCCATGACGACGCTCGACCTGAAGCTGATGCCTCCGCCCCCGCTCGGCGCCCGCCCGGCACTCTGGATCGTCGGCGGCACCGCGCTCGTCATGCTGCTCGCCTCGGCGCGCTTCATCGCGCTCGGCGCCTGGCCGATCCTGCCGTTCGTGGTCGTTGATCTCGCGCTCCTCGTCTGGGCGTTCCGCGCGGCGGCGCGCGCGTCACGCGCCTATGAGCGCGTGCGGCTCGATGCCTCCGGGCTGCTCTACAGCCGCGTCGCGGCGGACGGCAGCGCGCGCGAGTTCCGGCTTGAGCCGCTGTTCACGCGCGTCGAGCTTGAAGCGCTGAGCCCACCCGAAAACCGGCTCTGGCTCGGCGAGCGCGGGCGCCGCCTGCTCGTCGGCCGCTTCCTCACCCCGCGCGAGCGGCAGGAGGTTTATACCGTGCTGAAACGCGCGCTTCGCGGCTAGGGCTGCGCCACGGGATTGAGGTAGCGCCCCTCCGGCGGCCCCGCCAGCAGCGCCATCACGCCTGCGAAGGCTTCCTTGCCGAGCGCGGCGCCCGCCGCCTTGTGGGCATCGACGGACGACCAGTATTCGATGAAGATGAAGGCGTCGGCATCGCCCGCGTCGGCGAACATCTCCACCTTCTCGCAGCCCGCGAGCGGCCGCACCTTCCCGGCGAGCGTTTCAAGCGCGCGGCCGAGCGCATCGCCGCGCCCCTCGGCGGCGCGCATCAGGTAGTGGCGGAGAACCGTCATCGTGATCCCTCCCTTGTCAGGCGCTGAGCCCGAGCACCTCGTTCATCGTGTAGCGCCCGGCCGGCTTCCCCGCGAGCCACAGCGCCGCGCGCACGGCGCCGCGCGCGAAGATCTCGCGCGATTCGGCGCGGTGCCCGAGCTCCAGCCGTTCACCATCCGCCGCCAGGATCACCACATGGTCGCCCGCCACCGATCCGCCGCGCAGCGCCGCAAAGCCGATCTCGCCCACCTTGCGCGCCGCGTCCGCGCCCGCGCGGCCCTTCGCGGCGACGTTCGCCAGCTTGACGCCGCGCCCGGCAGCCGCAGCCTCGCCCAGCATCAGCGCGGTGCCGGAAGGGGCATCCACCTTGTGGCGGTGATGCATCTCGGCAATCTCGATGTCCCAATCGTCACCGAGGCGGCTCGCCGCCTCCTTCACCAGCGCGGCGAGCATGGTAACGCCAAGGCTGGTGTTCGCCGTCTGCAGCACGGCAATCGTCTTCGCCGCCTCGTCGATCAGTCTGTGGTGCTTCGGCGTCAGGCCCGTCGTGCCGATCACGATCGCGCAGGATGCGTCGCACGCCGCGGTCAGGTTCTCCTCGAGCGCGTCCGGAATCGTGAAATCCACGAGCACGTCGGCGCTGTGCGCGAGCGCCAGCGTGTTCGCGCAGATGACGAGGCTCGGCGCGATGCTGCGGCCCATGGCGGGGTGCCCCGGCTTCTCGGCGGCGCCTGCCAGCACGGCGTCTTTCGTGGCCAGCACGCGTTCGATGATGCTCTGCCCCATGCGCCCGCCCGCACCGAGGACGCCGATCCGTGCCGCACCGCTACGCTTCGCCATAAACCTTGAACCCCTTGAACGCTGATGCGAAGGCGTATCTCTGGCCAATCGGGGAGCGGTGCGCAAGATCATGCGAGGCGCGGGGTTTCAAAGCATCGTCGTGCTTACGGGCGCGGGCATTTCGGCGGAAAGCGGCGTTCCGACCTTCCGCGGGCCGGACGGCCTCTGGGAAGGCCACCGCGTCGAGGACGTGGCGACCCCGCAGGCGTTCCGCCGCGATCCGGCGCTGGTGCAGGCGTTCTACGATGCCCGCCGCGCCGCGCTCGCCCGCGTCGCCCCCAATCCCGCGCACGATGCGCTTGCTCGGCTCGATGCCGAATGGTCGGGCAATCTCCTCATCGTCACGCAGAATGTCGACGACCTCCACGAGCGCGCGGGCGCGGCGCGCATGGTGCACATGCACGGCGAACTCAAAAGCGCGCTCTGCCTTGCCTGCGGCGAGCGGCAGGAAGCGCCCGAAACGCTGTCGGACGGTCCCGCCTGCACCCGCTGCGCCGCGCACGGGCGGCTCAGGCCCGATATCGTCTGGTTCGGCGAGATGCCGTACCACATGGACCGGATCGAGGCGGCGCTCGCCGCGTGCGACCTGTTCGTCTCGATCGGCACGTCGGGCGCTGTATATCCGGCGGCGGGGTTCGTGCAGGGCGCGCGGCACTACGGCGCGCATACGCTCGAGATCAATCTCGATCCTTCCGAAGGCACGCACTTTTTCGATGAAGCCCGCCACGGCCGCGCGGGCGAACTGGTCCCCGCATGGGTGGATGAACTCTTACAGCGCTGAATCCTCGATCCGGTGCATGTCGTCGTCGGAAAGACCGAAGTGGTGTCCCACCTCGTGCACCAGCACGTGCGTCACGATATGCTCCAGGCTCTCCTCGCCCTCGGCCCACAGGTCGAGGATCGGGCGGCGGTAGAGATAGACCGTATCGGGCAGCGCGCCGGACACGTCGACCGAGCGCCCCACCGCGTGGCCCTGATAGAGCCCGAGGATGTCGAACTCGCTTTCAAGCGCCATGTCGCGGCACACGTCCTCGTCGGGGAAGTCTTCGATACGCAGCACGACCGTGCCGAGATGGCTGCGGAAAATCTCTGGAAGCCGCGCGATGGCGCCGCGCGCCAGCGTTTCGATATCGTCCAGCGAAGGCGCGAAGGTTTGACGTCCAGCCATGCTCCACGACATAGGAGGAAGCGCCGCACCGCGCCAGCCGGAGGACCGCGATGGTGAAGAAACTTTCGAACGCCGAACGCGCAGACGTGCTCGCCGATCTCCCCGCGTGGAAACGCGCCGAGAACCGCGACGCCATCACCCGCAGCTTCCGCTTCAAGGATTTCTCGGAAGCGTTCGGCTTCATGAGCCGCGTGGCGCTCCTCGCCGAAAAAGCGGATCACCACCCCGAATGGTCGAACGTGTGGAACCGCGTCGACATCCTGCTCACCACGCATGATGCAGGCGGCCTTTCGATGCGGGATATCGAACTGGCGAGGGCGATCGAGGGGTTGCTGTAGAAGGTAGGGAGCAGCGCTACCCCGCCTTTCCTGTCGTACCGGCGAAGGCCGGTATCTATAACCAAGTTTGCGCGGATACCGGCCTTCGCCGGTATGACGGCATTCCCGGGCAGAGCCGCTGGCATTGCTGGACTTTGCGGTCATGGAATGAAATCATCACGGTCGCAAAGGGAGAAGATGAATGTTGATGGCGCTTTCCAGGCTTTTGCTGAACAGGCGTCTGGTCGGCGCGGCTGTTCTGGCGATCGTGTTGTTAACCCTGGCACTGGATGTTGCCGGACTTGTTCATCCCTGCCCCTATTGCCGGATGCAGAGGTTCGCCCTTGGGGTCATTTCCATTGTTCTGCTGTTCCGCTTCTACCACGTCCTTTTGAGCCGCTACATCGTGGCGGTGGTTGGAACGATGGGCCTTGTTGTTGGAATTATGCAGAACTTCAACCACTTGAAGAAGATGAACAAGGGTGAGTTCGACTGGTCTGCGCTTTCAATAGGGCACCCCTGGGTGCTCTCAGGCCTCGCGATACTGACGCTGGTCTGGCTGTTCTTTCTGGTTTTTGATCTCGACAAGCCTCCGCCGCGGAAACTGTAGCGTCCGCATCCGACTTGACGTTCATGCCGCAGTTGCAGTTACGATCCATGTCGCCGCCCCCAAGCTTACCTTACCGGCCTGCTCGCGTGTTAACAGCGCGGCGCGGATCTGCGGTTCGGCTTTGGCCAGGAGTGTTGGCGTTTCCCTCAAGACTTTTCCCAAGGCGCCAACGCGCGTGATCACCTTTAACATCGTGTCGGCGTCCCCGCTGGATATGTAGGCGTTGTGTGCCTTGACGCGGATACGTTCAAAGCGCGACGTTCGAAGAACGCGACTAATGGTATTGGCATCCTCGAAACTGAATGGGGTTGTATCGACCGTTATCGGTAAGCCTGCAGCCTCGACAGGGAAGAAATCCAATTCATTCTCCCGCATAGATCGCCAGCAGATGAAACTCATCCTGCCGCCCCGTTTAAGCATTCTATGTATGTTCAAAAATGCTTTCGTTGGCTCAGCGAAGAACATCGTTCCGAACCGAGAAAAGACGCAATCGACACTCTGGTCAGGCAACGCAAGATCGGCGGCATCCTCTTGCAACAATGTGACCTGATGCAGGTGAGCCGTCCTTGCGCGCGCAACCGCTAAAACTCGAGGGGCGATATCAACGCCAACAACGCGACCAGTGGAGCCTACCCGGTCTGCCAACTGTATGATCGTTTCTCCTGCGCCACAGCCCACGTCCAGAACAGTTTCTCCTGATGATGGAGCCAAAGCGTCCATAGCAGCCAAACCCAATGGAGACATTTGCAGGTCGATCAGGTCTGCCAAGTCGGCCCGCGCCTGATCGCCCACGTCCTGCACTGCCGAAAGCCGTTTCATATCCCTAGTCTGGGAGGGAGAAAGCTGAACTGCAATGCTGGGTTTTCAGTGCCAGACTTGATCACCAGGGACCAGCTCGCAAGCGGACACGCCGCCGCTACATCGTCCTTGCCTTAAACCGCCGCCTTCAGCTTCTCCACCAGATCGGTCTTCTCCCACGGGAAGAAGTCACCCTCCGGCTTCCGCCCGAAGTGCCCGTAAGCGGCCGTGCGGCTGTAGATCGCCTTGTTGAGGCCGAGGTGTTCGCGGATGCCCTTCGGCGTCAGGCGTACGAGCTGCGGGATCACCGCTTCGAGCTTCGCCTCGTCCACCGTTCCGGTACCGTGGAGGTCGACATAGAGCGACAGCGGTTCGGCAACGCCGATCGCGTAGGAAAGCTGGATCGTGCAGCGCTTGGCGAGGCCTGCCGCAACGATGTTCTTCGCAAGGTAGCGCGTGATGTACGCCGCCGAGCGATCCACCTTCGTCGGGTCCTTGCCGCTGAACGCGCCGCCGCCGTGGGGCGAAGCACCGCCGTAGGTGTCCACGATGATCTTGCGGCCCGTGAGGCCCGCGTCGCCGTCCGGTCCGCCGATCTCGAAGCGGCCCGTGGGGTTCACGTGGATCGCGGTGTTCTCGGTCACGAAGCCGTCCGGCAGCACGTCCTTGAACACGCCGAGCACGTAGTCGCGCAGCACCTTGTACTTGTCCGGGTCGCCCTCGCCGCCGTGCCAGAAATAGCCCGGCGCGTGCTGCGTCGAAACGACGAGCGCGGTCGCTTCCACGGGCACGCCGCCCGCATAGCGCAGCGTCACCTGACTCTTGCTGTCCGGCTCCAGGAACGGCGCCGCGCCTGAATGGCGGTCCGCCGCCAACCGCGCGAGGATCTTGTGGCTGTAGTCGAGCGTCGCGGGCATCAGGTCGGGCGTCTCGTCGGTCGCGTAGCCGAACATGATGCCCTGGTCGCCCGCGCCCTCGTCCTTGTTGCCCGCCTCGTCGACGCCCTGCGCGATGTGCGCGGACTGGCCGTGGAGGTTGTTCTCGAAGCGGAACTGCTCCCAGTGGAACCCGTCCTGCGCATAGCCGATGCGCTTCACCGTCTCGCGTACGGTCGCTTCGATCTCGTCGAGCGCGCCCGGCGCCCACGCGCCGTTCTCATACACGCCCTTGCAGCGGATTTCGCCCGCCAGCACCACGAGCTGCGTCGTCGTCAGCGTTTCGCAGGCGATGCGCGCTTCGGGGTCTTTCGAAAGAAACAGATCGACGATCGCGTCTGAAATCTGGTCGGCAACCTTGTCGGGGTGGCCTTCCGAAACCGATTCGGACGTGAAGAGATAGTCGCTGCGCGCCATGCATCTTTTCCTGAAACAGCTCTTGAACTGTTAACCGCTCTAGCGCCGCGCCCGCATCGGCGCAAGCGGACATAAAGAATCGTTTATGTCTGCTCGGCCCGGTTTTGCACGTAGGTCAGCGCATCCGTGCGCGCGGCATCGTCGGGTAGCGCCCTGAACGCGGCGATCATCGCGCGGGTCTGCTCGTGGGATGTCGGCTCGGCTTCAAAGGCGCCCTGCGTTTCCCCAAGCAGAACAGGTACGCGCGCCTCCAGCCCCTCGAAGAACCAGTCGATCCCGGTGCCGAGCCGCCCCGCGATCTCGAACAGCTTGCTGGCGCTGATGCGGTTGCTGCCGTTTTCGTATTTCTGCACCTGCTGCGCGCTGATGCCGAGGTCCGCGCCAAGTTCGGCCTGCGTCACCCCGCACGCCGTGCGGCTTTCGCGCAGGCGCTTGCCCACGTGAAGGTCGACAGGGTGGACGGTTTCGCTCGGCATGGCTCCGGGATCGGGCAGAATACAACCATAGCGGGTGTATTTGCATCCGTTCCGGGGCGCAAGGCGTCAGCGTGTGCGGGAGAGGCTCCAGCCGAGAAACGCGAGAAGCGCGGCAAGCAGCAGCGGCAGGATGCGGCCGCTATGGCTGAACACTGTCGGCGGGTTCGCTTCCGGCAGCCGCGCATCGATCACGCCCGCCTGTCCACGCGGCATCGATGCCGTCACGCGGCCGTTCGCGTCGATCACGGCGCTGATGCCCGTGGGCGTGGAGCGTGCCATCGGCAGCCCTTCCTCGATGCTGCGAAGGCGTGCCTGCGCAAGGTGCATTTCGGCGCCCGCACCGGCGAACCATGCATCGTTGGAGACATTCAGCAGCCACGCCGGGCGGTATCCGGCCTCGGTCACGCGCCCGTCGAAGATCACTTCGTAGCAGATCAGCGGCCCCACGGCGGGAAAGCCGCTCGGAAGCGGCAGCGTGCGCGGCCCCGGCCCGGGCCAGAAGTCGAGCGCGCCGGGCGCCAGCCGGTCGAGCCCGATCGCGTTCAACAGCGCGCGCGCGGGCAGGAATTCGCCGAAAGGCACCAGCCGTTTCTTGTCGTAGCGCGCGAGGATGCCGCCTTCGCTGTCGAGCACGAACAGGCTGTTGCGCGCGGCGATCGCGGTGCCGTCGTCCTCGCGGATCGCCTTCAGCGCGCCGAGCAGCATCAGGTCGTTCGGCCCCAGATGCGCGCCGAGCCTCCGCCGCATCGCTGGCATTTCATCAAGCAGGTCGGGGATCGCCGCCTCGGGCCAGATCAGCAGGCGCGCCGCGCGCGTCGGTGCGGGCGAGAGCTTCAGATATTTGACGACCGCGCGCTCGACGCCGTCCTCGGACCATTTCTCGTCCTGCCCGATGTCGGCCTGCACGATGTGGAGCTGCGCCGAGGTCAGAGGCGTCGGTGTCCGCAGGGGGATCAGTCCGGCAAGCGCCGCCACTGCCGTCAGGCCGAGGATCGCGGCGCCCGTGCGCCATTGCCGCTCAAGGAGGAGATAGAGGCCGCCGGCCATCAGCACGATCACCGCCGAAAGCCCGAGCCCGCCGACAAGCGCCGCGCCCTGCCCCAGCCCTGCCATCGGCAGCGCGGCCGCACCGAGCGGATTCCAAGGAAAGCCCGAGAACAGCACACCGCGCAGCCCTTCCGCGATCGTCCAGCAGCCAGCAAAGCCCAGCACCAGCGGCAGCCCGGTGCCAAACCGTCTCGCCGCTGCCACCGTCATCGCCGGAAAAACCGCGAGGTAGGCGGAAAGCAGCACCACGCCGATCCAGCCCGTCCACGCGGGCATGTCCTGCTGATACTGAAACGCCTGCGCGATCCAGTGCGTCCCCAGCAGGAAGTGCCCGAATCCGAACACCCACCCCACCTTCGCCGCCTGACGCCACGTCTCGGTCGTCGCGGTTTCCCGGATCAGCCAGCCGATCCCGATCAGCGTCAGCGGCCAAAGGTTCCACGGCGCGAAGCCGAGGCTGCTGATGATGCCCGCAATGAACAGAAGGCCGAAACGTGCCCGGCCCGCAGGCAGCGTCACGCCCCGCTGGCCGCGGCCGGAAGGGCCTGCGGCGGATACGCGCGCACGCGCTCGATCTTGCGCTCATCCCCGGCGGTCACCTCGAACGACCAGCCGCCCGGATGCGCCACGATTCCGCCGATCGCCGGGATATGTCCGGCGAGCATGAACACGAGGCCGCCCACGGTATCGACGTCGCCGTCCGCCGCCTCCGAAAGCGGCGCTCCCGTCGCCTTCTCCAGCGCCTCGATATCGACGCGCGCGTCCACCTCGAAGCCGCCGTCCGGCAGCGGTGTGATCGCTTCGGCCTCTTCCTCGTCGTGCTCGTCGGCAATGTCGCCGACGATTTCTTCGACGAGGTCCTCGATGGTTACGAGCCCGTCGGTGCCGCCGTATTCATCCACCACGATCGCCATGTGCGTGCGCCCCTGCCGCATCCTTGCGAGCAGATCGAGCACCCGCATCGCGGGCGGCACGAACAGCACCGGGCGCAGCAGGCTTTCCGCCTCCACATTGGCGCTGCGCCCCTCGCCCGCGATTACGGCGTAGACGTCCTTCACGTGAATCATGCCGATCACGTCGTCCAGCGATTCGCGGAAAACCGGAAGCCGGCTGTGGCCTGCGTCGACGAAGGCGGCGACCAGTGTCTGGAAACTGTCCTCGACATCGCAGGCGATGATCTCGCCGCGCGGCACCATCACATCACCCACGCGCCGCTCGCCGAAATCGAGGAGATTCCGCAGCATAAGGCGCTCGGTCTCGGAAAGATCGTCACCTTCGGGGGTGTCGCCGGCGTGATCCTCGAGGGCTTCCTCGATGCTCTCGCGCAGCGTGGCCTCGCCGCCACGGCCGAAGATCAGGCTCCGCAAGGCGCGGAGAAGGGGTCGGAACGGCTGGTCGCCGCTGCTACTCGGAGGTTCGTCGCTCATCGTTTCCCAGCCGTCATGCCTCGCCGGCGTAGGGGTTGGCAATCCCCAGCGATGCAAGCGCACGGCGCTCCATCTCCTCCATCGCCTCGGCTTCGGCATCATGCTCGTGGTCGTAACCGACGAGATGGAGCAGTCCGTGGATGATGAGATGCGTCGCATGATCGGTGATCGTGATGCCGCGCTCGGCGGCTTCGCGCGCTACGACACCGTCGGCGAGCACGATGTCGCCGAGCAGGACCTCGCCGTCGTCGCTGTTCGAAAGGCTCTCCAGCAGGTCCGCCTGCACCATCGGAAACGACAGCACGTTCGTCGGCTTGTCCTTGCCGCGGTACTGCGCGTTCAGCGTCTGCACTTCGCCGTCATCCGTCAGTCGGATCGAGATCTCGCAGCAGAAGCTCGCGTCGATGAGGCCCGCGTAAGGCGTTTCGCCGAGTGCGGCGCGGCAGGCGGCTTCGGCAAGCGCGGTCCAGTCGGCGTCCGGCCACTTGCCGCCGGCAATGCCTGCGGCGACATCAAGCATTGGGGCCTTCGTAGGCCTCCACGATCCGGCCCACGATCGGATGGCGCACCACGTCGGCGACGCCGAAGTGCACGACGGCGATGCCGTCGATGCCTTCAAGACGCTGCGTCGCGTCGTTGAGGCCGGAGCGGCCGGGATTCGGCAGGTCGACCTGCTTGGGGTCGCCGCAAACGACCATGCGGCTTCCCTGCCCGAAGCGGGTGAGGAACATCTTCATCTGCTCGGGCGTGGTGTTCTGCGCCTCGTCGAGGAT
>JAEULI010000015.1 GCA_016793845.1 Sphingosinicella sp. | reverse complement strand
GCTGGCCCCGATGCAGGCAAGCCGCAGGACAAGAATTCGCTCCTGATCGTGATCGCTACCGATGCGCCGCTGATGCCGCATCAGCTGGAGCGTATGGCACGCCGCGCCGCGCTCGGGGTCGGGCGTAACGGCAGCACCGCGGGGGCGCTTTCGGGTGAGTTCGCGCTCGCCTTCTCGACGAGCCATGTCATCCCGCTCGGCGGCAAGCCGCGTCTGCCCGCGATCATCAACGACACCGACAGTGAAACGATGAATGCATTGTTCCGGGGTGTCGTTCAGGCGACGGAAGAGGCGCTCGTGAACCAACTCGTGGCCTCCGAGACAATGACCGGCGCGAACAACGCGAAGGTCTACGGCATCCCCCATGATCAGCTGGCGCGCATCATGAAGGCGCGGTTTCCACGCCGGTAGGACAAAAACGGCCTTCCCCGGGACTGAAAACATGCAAAAACACGGGGATGGCTGATCCTGCGATAACAATTGAGGCGATTCGCGCGGCGCGCGCGGCGCTCGGCTCCCACATCGTCACCACGCCGACGCTCGACTGGCAGGCGGACGAACTGCGGGAGCGTCTTGGCGCGGATACCCGCGTCAACCTGAAGCTCGAACTCTTTCAGCGGACGGGGACGTTCAAACCGCGCGGCGCGCTCACGGTGATGATGGCGCTCGACGAAGCGCAGCGGGCGCGCGGCGTTACCGCCGTTAGCGCGGGCAATCATGCCATCGCGACCGCTTATGCCGCCCGGGCGCTTGGGATTTCGGCGCGCGTGGTGATGCTGCCCACGGCCAATCCCGCGCGCATCGAACGCTGCCGGCGCCTTGGTGCCGAAGTGGAGATCGCGACGGGCGGCGCAGCGGCGTTCGAACGCGCGAAACAGATCGAAGCCGAGGAAGGACGGGTTTTCGTGCACCCCTTCGAAGGCCCGCTGACGGCGCTCGGCACCGCCACCATCGGCCTTGAATGGGCAGGCCAGACCGAGCCGCTCGATGTGCTGATCTGCCCGATCGGCGGCGGCGGTCTCTGCGGCGGTCTCGCCACCGCGATCCGGCTTCTGATGCCGGGCTGTCAGGTTTTCGGCGTGGAGCCGGAAGGAGCGGACAATATGTACCGCAGCTTCGCGCAAGGCGCGCCCGCCACGAACGCGAAGATCGCAACGATCGCGGACAGCCTGGGGCCGCCCTACTCGCTGCCATATAGTTTTGGGCTGTGCCGCGAGGCTGTCGAGGAGATCGTGCTGGTTTCCGACGATGCGCTCCGCGCGGGCATGGACCTGCTGTTCCGCGAGGCGCGACTGGCAGTCGAGCCCGCGGCCGCGGCGGCGACCGCTGCGCTGATGGGGCCGCTCGCGGACCGTGTGCGCGGCAAGCGCGTGGGCGTGATCGTCTGCGGCGCGAACATCGATATCACGGGGTTTGCAGCACACGTCGAAGCCGGAAAGCGCATCACGGGCCTGCAATAGCGGCAGATGATCCCGCGTCGATCACCCTGGGGAGGAGACGGATATGATTTCGGACTGCACGAATGGGGTGCGGCCGCAATGAGCCCGGTCGTACCGGACCGCGCGGCGATCGACGCGGCGCGCGAACGCATCCGCGATCTTGCCGTGCGCACACCGCTCATCCGCCTGCAGGGTGGTGCGCGGGACGATATCTATCTGAAGCTCGAGACGCTGCAGCCCGTCGGTTCGTTCAAGATCCGCTGCGCTGCGAATGCGCTTCTCAGTCGCGGTGACGCCTGCCGCGACGGCGTGTCAACGGCGAGCGCCGGGAATTTCGCGCAGGGCCTCGCCTATGCCGGACGCGCTCGGGGCATCCCAGTAACCGCCTACGTTCCGGATACGGCAGCGCGCAGCAAGGTGGAGGCGCTTGAGAGGTTCGGCGCAAAGGTGGTGTCGCTGGCCTATGATGACTGGTGGGCTATGCTCGCCGAGCCGCCCGCCGATCCCGCGTTCATCCATCCCGTCATCGAGAACGAGGTGCTTGCCGGGAATGCCACCATCGGCGCCGAGGTTTTGGAAGATCTGCCGGAAGTGGCCACCGTGCTTGTGCCGTATGGCGGCGGCGGACTTGCCTGCGGCGTTTCCGCGGCGCTGAAAGCGTACGGGTCGGCTGCCGCTGTCATCGCGAGCGAAACCGAAGCGGGGGCGCCGGTGCGCGCGGCGTTCGCGGCGGGAGAGCCGGTGACGGTGCCGTTCGTGCCCTCGTTCATCACCGGCATGGGCGGCCCCACCGTCATTCCGTCGATGTGGCCGCTGGTGCGCCGCCTTGTTGCCGGAACCGCGCTCGTGTCGCTCGCGGAAACGGCCGCCGCGGTGCGGCTGCTTGCCGAGCGCCATCACGTGATAGCCGAAGGCGCAGGCGCCGCGCCGGTCGCCGCCGCACTCGCCGGCGATCATCCGGGGCCAGTGGTGTGCATCGTTTCGGGCGGGCACCTCGATGCCGCACACCTCGCGATCATCCTTGCCGGCGGCGTTCCATAGACACCAGACATCCATCGCCGCTTCGCATAGCACGCTGCGATGGATGCATGACATCATTGCGCTCGCCACATCTCGCTCCACTCCGTAGCGTTCGTATGGAAGAGGGAAGGGACGGATGATGGCGAAATACCGGATGCTTCTTGCGATGCTGGCTATCGGCTGCGCCAGTTCGGGCGCTCTGGCAGAGGCGGGGAACGCGAACCCCGGTGAACTCTACCGCGTGTCGATCGGCCGGGCTGGCGGCACGCCGCTTGTCGCCGTCAATGGCGGCCCGGGCTTTGATCATCGCTACATGATCGCCGCGCCGATCTGGACCGGCATGGCGGAACGGCGGCGGATCGTTTTCTACGACCAGCGCGCAACCGGACGCTCGCCGGATGCCGCAGCAAAGGATCTGACCGTCCAGCGGATGGTCGATGATCTGGAAGCAATTCGCCGAAGCCTGAACGCCGAGAAGATCGATCTTGTCGGCCATTCGTGGGGCGGCATTCTTTCGATGGCGTATGCGGTGCGCTACCCGGACCGGGTGAGCCACCTGATCCTTGTCGGATCGGGCGATGCGAAGCCTGCGGCGAACGAATATCTGTTCGACAAGCTCTATCCGGAAATCGTGGCGACGATCCCGCCCGATCCAAGCCCGGCGGGGCAGATGGGCTGCGTGGAAATCGATGCCTACGACAGGATGTCGTATTACGATCAGCGCAACAATGTCGCCGTCGCGGGCGAGGCGCCCAAGTTCTCGCAGGAGACCTGCACAGCAGTGATGCTCGATGCGATCAAGCTCGACCTCTATCCCGCGCTGGTCAGGCTCAAGGTGCCGACACTGGTGATCAACGGCCGCTTCGACGCCAATGTGGCGCCGTCCGTCGCGTACCGGATCAGCAAGGCGATTCCGGGCGCGCGGCTCGAATATTTCGAGCGCAGTGGTCACTCGCCATTCGTCGAGGAGCCGGAAAAGTTCGCGCTGGTCGTAGAGCGCTTCCTCGCAGACAAAGCTGATTAGCGCGCTGCAGGGCGTGTCAGTGCCTGAATGACGGCTTCCATCAGCGCCTCACGCGCATCCGGGCGATAGACGATGAAAAAGGCCTGATCCGACGTGACGACGCGGTTCGACAGGCGAACCAGCTGGCCGGATTCGAGATAGGCATCGATCATCCCCTTCCAGCCGAGTGCTACGCCCCGGCCGGCAATGGCCTCTTGAAGCATCGGCGTGTAGGTGCTGAAGAGCGGCCCCTGCATCGAAGGCGCGACGCCGAGATCGCGGAACCATTCGTGCCAGTCCACGCGGCCCTGACTGGTTGCAGTGAGGTGCAGGAGAGGGGCCTCTGCCCATGCCTCCGGCGATTCTTTCAGGAGGCCGGGATGCTGTGCGAGAAGTGCGGGCGCACAGACCGGGAAGATGGCTTCCTCGAGCAGTTTGCGGGCACGGTAATCCGGCCAGTCGGCGGGATTGCCGTAGCGGATCGAGAGGTCGACGTCCTCCGCATCGAAATCGAGATAGGCGTCCGCTGTCATCAGCCGTAGCTGCACATCGGGCAGCCGGGCGCGCAGCTGGCCGAAGCGGGGCATCAGCCAGTCGTGGGCCATCGCATAGCTGCAGGCGATGGTGAGCGTGGCGTCCTGCCGGTGGCGACGGCGGATCGCGTCGACACTGTCGCGGATGCGCCCGAGCCCGGCCTGGATGGCTTCTGCGAGTGCCTGCCCTGATCCCGTGAGGACGAGGCGATTGCCGTTGCGCGCGAACAGCGAAACGCCGAGGTCCGCCTCCAGGTTGGAGACGTGGCGGCTGACCGCGGACTGGGCGATGTTTAGCTCGGCGGCGGCCCGCGTGAAGCTGCGATGGCGTGCCGCCGCCTCGAACACGGCGAGGGCGTTGAGCGGCGGGAGCGATTGGCGAAGGCTGCGCATAGAATGCCTTCTCATATCGAAAAGGCATCGAGTGTCCACAATTCTGTGGTTACCTGCCGCCAGGCCACGGTCTAGCCTTGCCGAAACGGTGGGCGAGGGACGAGGGTTTGGCGACGATCATATTCGAGAACGCGCGCGTTCTGAACGCGGCCGCGAACGGTTACCGCGAGGACTGCCACGTCGTCGTGGAGGACGGCCGGATCAAGGCTGTGGACAGCGGGCCTGCAGGCGTGCGTGAAGCGGACGTGATCGATCTTCGCGGCGGCATCCTGCTGCCGGGCCTGATCGACGCGCATACGCACCCCCGGCTTTCGAGCGCCAGCGCGGCGCAGATCCTGGGGCATCCGCCCTCCTACACAACGGCGCACGCGGCGCGGATGCTGAAGCACGCGCTCGACTGCGGGTTCACGACGCTGCGCGACGTCGGCGGCGGGGATTACGGGCTTGCGAAAGCGCTCGACGACGGGCTGATCGCCGGGCCGCGCCTGTTCTACGCCGGGCGCACGCTTTCCATGACCGGAGGTCATGGCGATCTGCGCGCGCAGGAACAGGATGTGGAGCCGTGCCGCTGCCATTTGATGAACAGCATCGCGCATATCGTGGACGGTGCCGATGCCGTGCGCCGCGCCGCGCGCGAGGAGCTACGCATGGGCGCCCACTGCATCAAGATCATGCTTTCGGGCGGCGTGCTTTCGCCCACCGATCCGATCTGGATGGAGCAGTTCACGGACGAGGAAGTGGCAGCCGCTGTGGAGGAAGCGGGCCGCTGGCGCGCCTATGTCGCGGCGCACGCGCATACCGCCGAGGCTGTTGCCCGCGCCGCGCGGCTTGGGGTACGCACGGTGGAACATGCGACGCTCGTTACACCGGAGGCCGCGGCCGCGCTCAGAGACGCGGGCGGCTTCGCTGTCCCGACGCTTGCCGTCGTGATGGCGCTCATCGAACGGGGAGACAGTCTCGGCCTGCCGGCGGCTGTTCGCGACAAGGCCAGGGAATTGACGCGGCTCGCGATGCAGGGCTTCGAAACTGCCTGGCGCGCGGACGTGCCGCTGGGGTTCGGGACGGACTTGCCCGGTGACCTCTTCGGGATGCAGGCGCGCGAGTTCGTCTACCGCCGCGAGGTGCAGCCCGCCGACGCTGTGCTTCGCTCGGCGACGGTCGTGGGTGCGGACATACTGAAGCGGCCGGATCTGGGGCGCATCGCACC
>JAEULI010000010.1 GCA_016793845.1 Sphingosinicella sp. | reverse complement strand
GCGGATCAGCATGTCCGCTTCCATCCAGATCAGCGCGCCTTCGTTGTAATAGTCCTCCGAGCGCTGCCACGTGCGGAAGGCCTGCGGACGGCGGGCGTTGGTGATGGGGTCGTTTGTGGTGTCGATCAGTGGCTTCCATGCACGGCCCGGTTGCTGCTGATAGAAGGCGGCCTGGCTCGCGAACTCACCGAGCACGACATCCTTGGGAATGAGGCCCGAGCGCGCGGCGAGCACCGAATCCCAGTAGCTCGTCTGCCCTTCGTAGACCCAGAGCAGGCTGTTCTGCATCGGCGTGCGATAGTCAGGCGTCCAGAGATCGGCGCCGCGGCGGAACTTGCCGTTCCAGCTGTGCGTGAATTCATGCGGGAGCAGCCCGCGCATCGCCGCCGTGTTGGCCCAGTCGGTGAAATAGGTGCGCGGCAGCGCATTCTCCGAGCTGCGGTGATGTTCAAGGCCGATGCCGCCAAGCTCCGTGGAGAGCGCAAACAGGAACTCGTAGCGGTCGTAGTGGCGCGATCCGAACAGCTTCACCGCCTGATCGACCATGCGCCGATGCGCCTCGATCTGGTCGTTCGTGGCCGCAAGATCGCCGGGGCGATCGGCGAAGACGTTGAGGCGGACATCGTGGCCAAGATCCCACGCCTTGTAGTTGCTCCCGGCGAACATCGGGCTGTCGACGAGTGTTTCGAAATCGGTCTCGGCGTAGCGGAGCGTGTTGCCGGTGCGCACGACACCGTCGAGTGCGGCGACGCCCTGCCAGCCTTCGGGCAACGTCACCGAGGGGCGCACGCGGATCTGCCGCGTGTAGTGACCCGCCGGATAGAGCGCGACCGTCTCCCACTGCAGGTTCAGCATCTCCGCCGTCACGCTGACGCGACCCTGATTGCCCTCTGTAGGCGAGAGATACTGGAAGCGGATATCGAGCGCCTTCGCACCCTTCGGCACATCGACGGTGAAGGCGTAGACGTCGCGCGGATCGCGCTTCCACGGCACGGGCTTCCCGCCCGCGCTGATCGTGAGCCCCGCAAGTGCGGCGATCGGCCCGCGCGGCGCGTGCTTGCCGGGGAGCCATTCGGGGTAGCGCAGCGTCAGCGGTCCCGGCGCGGCGACCGGGATCTGCTGGCGGACGCCGAGAATGCGCCGCGCCGTATCCGTGGCGTCGACATCGAGCGTCATCACGCCCGGATAGCGGAGATCCTGCGCGGGCTGTTCCGCGTGAACATAGGCCGGTGTTCGGGGAAGGCTGTTTTCAGCGGCGGCGGGCGCCGCCAGAAGAATCAGGAACGAACAGAACGCACGCAAGACAGTCTCCCCGGGAAATGACTTTCCGCGAGGAATGACGGAATTGTTTCAGCCGGTAAAGATCAGCCCTTGGCCTTCGCGCGGTCGACGCCATCCAGAATGAGCTGGCGTGCCTTTTCGGCATCGCCCCAGCCGTTCAGCTTCGCCCACTTGCCGGGTTCGAGGTCCTTGTAGTGCTCGAAGAAGTGCTCGATCTGGCGGAGCACGATCGGCGGTAGGTCGCTGTGGTTGGTGACGTTGCCGTAGTAGGGGAAGGTCGAATCGACCGGTACGGTGAGCAGCTTCTCGTCACCGCCCTTGTCGTCTTCCATCAGCAGCACGCCGACCGGACGCACGCGGATCACCGCGCCCGGGATGATCGGCGAGCGCGTGATGACGAGCGCGTCGAGCGGATCGCCGTCCTCCCCGAGCGTGTGCGGGATGAAGCCGTAGTTCGCCGGATAGCGCATCGGCGTGTGCAGGATGCGGTCCACGAAGATGGCGCCCGAGTCCTTGTCGAACTCATATTTCACCGGTTCGCCGCCGATCGGCACCTCGATGATCACATTGAGTTCGTGGGGCGGGTTCGGTCCGACGGGAATCTTCGATATATCCATGGCGCGCGGCGTTTAGCGGTTCTTCGCGCCGAAGGGAACCGCCGAATGTTGCGTCGCAGCAGAAATCGTATGAGCGGTTCCCACGGCCCCCGAACCCGTCTAAAGCGCGGCGCTTATGAGCAGCAAGATTCAGGCCGTCCGCGGCACGCAGGACATGGTGGGCGAGGATGCCGCGCGCTTCGACGCGGTGGTGGAGACGTTCACGCGCGTGCGCAGGCTCTATGGCTTCCGCCCGGTGCAGGTGCCGGTGTTCGAGTTCACCGGCGTGTTCGCGCGCTCGCTCGGCGAGACCACCGATGTGGTTTCGAAGGAAATGTACACGTTCGAGGACCGCGGCGGCGAATCGCTGACGCTGCGCCCCGAGTTCACGGCGGGCATCGCGCGCGCCTACATTTCGAACGGCTGGCAGCAGCACGCGCCGATGAAGCTCTCGGCCTGGGGTCCGGCGTTCCGCTACGAACGGCCGCAGAAAGGCCGTTTCCGGCAGTTCCACCAGCTCGACGCGGAAATCCTGGGGTCAGGCGAACCGGCGGCGGACGTGGAAATCATCGCCTTCGCGCAGCACCTGCTCGATGAACTCGGGCTTCAGGGCAAGACGGTGCTGAACCTCAACACGCTCGGCGACCCTGAGACGCGCGCTGCGTGGCAGGCGGCGCTGATCGCGCACTTCTCGGCGCATCGCGATGCACTTTCCGCCGAGAGCCGCGACCGGCTGGAGAAGAACCCGCTGCGTATCCTCGACAGCAAGGACGCCGCCGACAAGGCGCTCGTCGCTGATGCGCCCAGGATCGACGCCTATATGTCCGGCGAGGCGGGCGCGTGGTTCGATGCCGTGCGCAAGGGCCTCGACGCGGCAGGCGTCGCCTATCAGCGGAACGAAGCGCTGGTGCGCGGTCTCGATTATTATCGCCACACCACGTTCGAGTTCATCACCGATCACCTCGGCGCGCAGGGCACGGTGCTCGGCGGCGGGCGCTACGACGGGCTGATGGAAGCGCTCGGCGGGCCGCCGACGCCGTGCGTCGGCTGGGCGGCGGGGATCGAGCGGCTCGCGATGCTGCTGGATGCGCCGGAAGCCGAGACGATCGACGCGGCGGTGGTGCCTATGGGCGAGGCGGCAGAGGCGAGGGCGTTCGAGGTGCTGCAGGCGCTTCGCCGTGCGGGCCTGTCTGCCGAGCAAGCATGGCGCGGCAATATGAAGAAGCGGATGCAGAAGGCCGACGCGGCAGGTGCGCGCTATGCCGTCATCATCGGTGACGATGAGCTGGCGGCGGGTGAGGTGACCGTGAAGCGGCTCGCGACCGGGGAGCAGTGGCGCGTCGCACTCGATGCGTTACCGGAGGCGTTGCGATGAGCGGGGTTCCCACCGCGCGGATCCGGCAGATCGAGGCGCGCTATGCCGAGCTGACCGAGCAGATGTCGGCGGGCGATCTTCCGGCCGAGAAGTTCGTGGCGCTTTCCAAGGAATACGCCGAGCTGAAGCCCGTTGCCGAGGCGGCGGGAACCGTGCGTGCGATGCGCGACGAGGCGGAGAGCCTCACCGCAATGGTGAACGGCGGCGAGACCGACCGCGAGATGGTGGCGCTTGCCGAGGAAGAGCTGCAGTCTCTGAAGGAACAGCTCCCCGAGGCTGAGAAGGCGCTCGCTGTGCTGCTGCTGCCGAAGGACATGGCGGACGAACGCTCGGCGATCCTCGAAATCCGCGCAGGGACCGGCGGCGAGGAAGCGGCGCTCTTCGCTGCCGATCTCTACCGCATGTACCAGCGCTATGCCGAAACGCAGGGCTGGCGTGTCGAAACGATGGAAATGTCGTCGGCCGACGCGGGCGGCTTCAAGGAAGTCATTGCGAACGTCACCGGCCAGGGCGTGTTCGCCCAGCTGAAGTTCGAAAGCGGCGTGCACCGCGTGCAGCGCGTGCCCGCGACCGAGGCCTCCGGGCGCATCCATACGTCCGCCGCGACGGTGGCGGTGCTGCCGGAAGCCGAGGATGTCGATGTCCAGATCGAGGAAAAAGACCTCCGCATCGACGTGTTCCGTTCGTCCGGCCCCGGCGGCCAGTCGGTGAACACCACCGACAGCGCCGTGCGCATCACGCACCTGCCAACTGGCCTCGTCGTCAGCCAGCAGGACGAAAAGAGCCAGCACAAGAACAAGGCGAAGGCATTGAAGGTGTTGCGCGCGCGCCTCTTCGAGTTGGAGCGCGAGAAGCTGGCGAACGAACGCGCCGGCGCGCGCAAGTCGATGGTAGGCTCGGGTGACCGTTCGGAACGCATCCGCACGTACAATTATCCGCAGGGGCGCGTGACCGATCACCGCATCAACCTGACGCTGCACCGGCTGCCGGAGATCATGGAAGGCGGGGGCCTCGGCGAACTCGTCGCGGCGCTTATCGCCGAGGATCAGGCGGCACGGCTCGCGAACCTGAATGAAGGCGCTTGATCTCGTAAGGGACGCGGCGGCGCGCATCGGCGGAGAAACGCCGCGCCTCGATGCGGAACTGATCGTCGCCCACGCGCTCGGGGTCAGCCGCGAGGCAATGCTGCTCGGCAATCCGGAGGTCACGGCGGAGGCGGCTGAGCCGTTCATCGCGCGGCGCGCGGCGGGCGAGCCCGTCGCCTATATTCTCGGGCGGCAGGAATTCTGGTCGCTCGATCTGGAGGTGGGGCCCGGCATCCTTGTGCCGCGCGGCGACACCGAAACGCTGATCGTGGCGGCGCAGGGGCTGTTTCCGGCGGATACGGCGCTTCGCGTGCTCGATCTCGGCACAGGCTCGGGTGCGCTCGCACTCGCCGCGCTCGCCGAATGGCCACAGGCTAGCGCGCTCGCGACAGATGTGTCCGATGCCGCACTCGCCGTTGCCGCGTGGAACGCTGCCCGGCTCGGCTTTTCGGCCCGGTGCGGCTTCCTGAAGGCAGACTGGGCAGAAGGTATCGAAGGGCGCTTCTCTTTAATCCTCTCCAATCCGCCCTATATTGGTGAGGACGAGGCGACCGGCCCGGGCGTGCGCGAATACGAGCCGCACGGCGCGCTGTTCGCCGGCAGAGATGGCCTCTCGGCTTATCGGCGCATCATTCCCGCGCTCACGGCATTGCTGGAGGCGGATGGCGCCGCGATCCTCGAGATCGGCTGGCGGCAGGCGGAAGCGGTTCTGGCGCTGGGGCGCGAAGCGGGCCTCGGCGGCACGGTGGAACGCGACCTGGCCGGGCGAGATCGGGCGGTTGTTTTCCGTCGCATCGCCTCTGTTTTTTGACTTGGAATGCGATGGCAATGCCGCTAGAGCGGCTGTGCATGGGCGAGGACGATGATCCCCTCGCCGGGCACTTACGATAGGCAGAATCGTTTGGCGGTCGCTTCCGGACCCTTGCGTGGATGGCCGCGCATGTCCTGAACAACGACAGTCGGCTCGGCCGGCAGTATCGGGGAAAAGAGTATTTCATGAGAAATGGGCAGCAGCAGTCCGGTCGGCGTCGTGGGCGCGGCAATCCGCGTCCCCAGCAGGGCGGCGGTCGTGAAATGGGCAACCGCAACATGGAGCCGCGCCAGCGCGGCAATGCGCTTCAGCTGCTCGAGAAATACACCAACCTCGCGCGCGAGGCGCATCAGCAGGGCGAACGCGTCCAGGCCGAATATTATCTGCAGTACGCAGACCACTACCACCGCGTCGTCGCCGAGATGCGCGCCCGGCAGGAAGAGCGTCAGTCGCAGTACCAGCAGCACAACGATCGTCCCGATCGCCGTGGCCGCGAGCATGACGATCGCGATATCCGCGACGAGGATGACGACGGCGACGACGAGGGCGATGAGGACGAAGAGGGCGAGGGGGATAACCGCGCGCCCGTCCACAACAATCGCCAGGAGCGTCAGCGGTTCGAGCCGCGTCCGCGGCAGGATCGCCAGGACCGCCCGGAACGTCAGGACCGCGACCGTCAGGAACGCCCAGAGCGAGCGGAACGCCAGGAACGCCCTGAGCGCCAGGATCGCGAGCGTCAGGAGCGCGACCGTCCCGAACGGTCCGAGCGTCAGGAGCGGTATGAACAACCCCGCGCGCCGCAGCCCCGCACAGCGCCGCAGCCGGCCGATGACGAGCGCGAGGATGAAGGCGCGCTCCGCACGCTCGCCCGCAGCGCCCGCCGCGCCGATGCGGATGAGCCCGAGGTCGTGGAGGCGCCCAAGCGGCGCGGCCGTCCGCCCGCGCAGGCCAAGCAGGCAGCCCCTGCAGCGGCCGAAGCACCGGTCGCGGCTCCCGTTGCCGTGGAAGCTGAGGACGAGAAACCGCGCCGTCCGCGCGGGCGTCCGCGCAAGGTTCAGCCTGTCGAGACCGTCGACGCCTGAGTTCCGCGGGCTGGGCCGGGTCTTCGGCCTGCAACGCAAGGTTCATGTTTCCGTCACGGGAACTTCATGCTAGCGCCCCCGCGCGTACCGCACGAGCGGTCGTGTTGAAGGGGACGATCATGACCTCGCGCCAAGCGGCATTGGTTCCGGCATTCGTTATGATGGGTCTGTCTGCAAGCCTGCCGACAACGGCGATGGCGCAGACGGAATCGGTCACGCTCGAACAGGCGGTTGCGAAACTCGCTGCGCTGCAGGCGCAGCTCGAGGCGGTTCAGGCGGAAGTCGCAGCGCTGCGTGCGCAGGCGGCAGCGAAGGAACAGCAGCCCCAGCAGCAGGCGGCCGCAACGCCTCCCCCTGTGCCCGCCGATCCGATCAAGATCAGCTGGAAGGGCGCCCCCGAGATCTCCTCGAAAGGCTGGAGCTTCAAGCCGCGCGGGCGGCTGCAGCTCGATGCTGCGAACGTGTCGCACCCGGCGGGCATCGCAGACAGCGGCCTCGGCTTCACGAACGAAGTGCGGCGTGCCTATCTCGGTGTGCAGGGCACCGTGCCGGGCGGCTTCGGCTACCGTGTGGATATCGATTTCGCCCCCGGCTCGCCCGAATTCCAGGAAGCCTATATCGACTACACGCGCGGCCGGACGACGATCACGGTTGGGCAGCACAATGGCTTCCAGGGACTCGAGGAACTCACGAGCGACGTCAACACGAGCTTCATGGAGCGCGCGGCGTTCACCGACGCGTTCGGCTTCGAGCGGCGGCTCGGGATTTCGGCGCAGTATCGCGGCAAGGCCCTGCTGCTGCAGGGCGGCGTGTTCACCGACAACATCGCCGATCTCTCCGACGATGCGAACAGCAGCTACGGCTTCGACGGGCGCATCGTGTTCGCGCCGAAAATGGGCGGTACGCAGCTCCACGTCGGCGCCTCCGCGCACTACCGCGATACCGGCACCATTGGCGCGGGCACGCGCTATCGTCAGCGGCCGCAGGTGCACACCACCGACGTGCGCTTCCTCGCGACGCCCGCGCTGCCGGTGACGGCGGAGACGAACTACGGGCTGGAACTCGCCGCGATCTCCGGGCCGTTCTATGCTGCCGCCGAAACGCACTGGATGAACGTGTCGCTCGCGGGCGCCGCCGATCCGACGTTCTTCGGCGGCTATATAGAAGGCGGCTGGCTAATCACCGGCGAATCGCGCGGCTACAAGGACGGCGCCTTCGATCGCATCAAGGTCGCGAATCCGGTCTCGGACGGCGGCATCGGCGCCTTCGCGCTCAGCGTGCGCTACGATCATCTCGATCTCAGCGATGCCGGAATCGTCGGCGGGCGCCAGCAGGGCTATCTCGCCTCGCTGATCTGGAAGCCCACCGACTATGTACTGTTCGCGCTGAACGGCGGCCGGCTTATCTACGACGATGCCGCGATCGCGGGAACGGGCGGCGACAGGGATTACGGCGCGACCATCGTCGGCCTCCGCAGTCAGATCGACTTCTAGTCGATCGGCGAATCGCGCCACACCTCTGGTTCGTGCGCGGCGTTCTCGTCGGCCACGCGCTGGTCGTGTCCCGATTCGGCGCTGAAGAACACGAGGCCCATCAGCCCGGCGGCGAGCAGCAGCGACAGTACGATCGCCAGCGTGATCGCGAGCACGAGATGCAGCGTCAGCGAAACGCCTTCGGACGATAGATACCAGAGCGCGAGCGGCACGGCCGCGACCCCGGCCCCCAAAGCGGAGCGCAATAGAACGCGGAAACGGCGGGCCGGTGTTTGCATGGCTTTCATTTGGCCGCGGTTCGCGTAATCTTCAACCCGCCGGCGGACGCGCGCGTCAGGCGTGCCGGGCCGGCCTCTGCTGGGGAGGGGCGGCCATGGCCATTGCATCGATACTGAAGGACAAGGGCGGCGCGATCATCGCGGCGTCACCGTCGCAAACCGTTGCGGAGGTGGTCGCACTTCTGTGCGCGCACCGAATCGGCGCAGTGATCGTGATGGAGGACGGCAAAGTGGCCGGCGTGCTTTCCGAGCGCGATGTCGTGCGCGGGCTCAACGAGCAGGGCGCGGCGATCCTGCAGCGCACCGCGCGGGAGATCATGACGACCGAAGTGATCACGGTTGCCCCGTCGGAGAGCGTCACGGCCGCGCTGTCGCGGATGACCCGCCGCCGTATCCGTCATCTCCCCGTGCTCGACGGCGGCGAGGTTCGCGGCGTCGTATCGATCGGCGAGCTCGTGAAGGCTCGCATCGATGAAGCGGTCCGCGAGGCAGAATCACTGAAGGACTACATCACGCACGCCTGAGCGCGTGATTCTCCGCAGCCGTTGTCACCGATTCTGGGCCGGTACCCCGAGTCTCGCGCCAAAAGCGTGCTCTGAACGGTGCCTGGGAGAATCGTTCGAGCGCCGAGTTCGGTCCGCGCGCCCTCTTCTCGCTGAGAAAGTCTCTGAATTTCCGCTGTTTTCTGCCGAAAAAGCAATCAAGGCAAATTTGTTTCAAAAAAGCTGTTGACCCTCCAAGGCCCCCCCCATATACACCGCGACGTCGCCGGCGACGAACACTTCTTCGCCGGCCCC
>JAEULI010000185.1 GCA_016793845.1 Sphingosinicella sp. | reverse complement strand
GAACACGAGTGTGAGCCAGCGATCGAACTTGCGCCCGACCTCGCGCAGCCGTCCCGCTTCCTCGAAGCCGAGTGCGCGGTGAAAGGCAAGGCTTCCTGCGTTTTCGGAATCGACTCCGCCAATGAGCGTATGGAGGCCGCGGCCGTGCGCGAGATCGATCAACGCTTCAAGAAGCTGCCGTCCATAGCCGTGGCCGCGATATGTGTTTGAAACATATACGGAATGTTCGGCCGTCCCAGCGTAGGCCTGCCTGGCGCGGAAGGGGCCGAAGCTGCCGAAGCCGGCGACATCGTTCGCGGCGTCCGCAACGAGGACGGGCCAGCCGTCCGCCAGCTTTGCAGTGCGCCATTCGGCAACGCGCTGCGCAGTCCACGGCTCGTGATCATACCACGCGGTCGTATTGAGGATCGCGTCATTGACGATGGCGAGAATTCCCGCGTCATCGTCGGAACGCGCAGCCCGGATGATGGCGGGGTCAGCCACGGGGTACGTCAGAGGCATGGGAACGCTTCAGTGTTTTGTTTCGGAGCGTCTCTGCCATGGGTCTGATCTTCCCGGTTTCGCTCTGTTCTTTTTCTGTTGCGTCGTTTTTGCGCAAAACCGGTTCCCACTTTTGCGTGCGATGCTTTAGCGTCTCGAACCTATCCGCCACCGTGCGGCTTTCACAAGAGGAGGGGCGCCCATGAAGGTGAATATCGAGATCGACTGCTCCCCGGAAGAAGCGCGCGCGTTCATGGGGCTTCCCGATGTGCGCCCGCTGCACGACCTTTACATCGATCGCATGACGGGTCTGATGAAGGACGGCATCACCGCAGGCGATGTCGAGCGTCTGATGTCCAACTGGCTGCCGAGCGCGGCGAGCGGGATCGGCGAGGTGCAGAAGGCGATGTGGAACGCCATGACCGGAGGCGTCACGAGCGGCAAGAAGGGCTAGTACCCGACGCCATGACGTCATTTCTAAATGATTGAAAAGAAAACGATATTCTCCTTGTCGTCAGGCCGACCGCCTGCCGGTGTCGCGGTTGTTCGTGTGTCGGGTCCGGCGGCGAGCGCAGCGCTGCTGGCGCTTGGGGGACGTTTGCCGGTACCGCGCCGTGCAACGCTCGTTCGTCTTCGGGATGCCGGTACGCCGATCGATGATGCACTGGTCCTGTGGTTTCCCGCGCCCGCAAGCTTCACGGGAGAAGACGTTGCCGAGCTCCACGTCACGGGCGGACCGGCGGTCGTTGCGGCGCTGCTGCGCGCGCTGGGGGCGATCGAGGGATTGCGCCCGGCTGAGCCCGGGGAGTTCACGCGGCGGGCGTTCGACAACGGCAAGCTCGATCTTACGGAAGCCGAGGGGCTTGCGGATCTCATCGACGCGGAGACCGAAGCGCAGCGGCGTCAGGCGCTACGGCAGGCATCGGGCGGCCTGCGGGCGCTCGCCGAAAGCTGGCATGGACGGCTGCTTTCGATCTTGGCGGAAACCGAAGCGTCACTGGATTTCGGCGAGGACGAGGAGGATGTCAGCACGCGGCTCGTTGAGGGCGAGGGTCCGGAGATCATGGCACTCGCGCGCGAGATCGAAAGTCACCTGGGCAATTACCAATTTGCAGAACGTCTGAGACGCGGTCTCACCATCGTTCTGCTCGGTGCGCCGAATGCCGGGAAATCGAGTCTGATCAATGCGCTCGCCAAGCGCGACGTCGCCATCGTCTCACCCGAGGCCGGTACCACGCGCGACCTTATCGAGGTGCATCTCGATCTCGGCGGCGTTGCCGCGACACTTGTCGATACGGCGGGCCTTCGCGATGCGGAGGGTGCTATTGAAGCCGAAGGCGTCCGCCGTGCGCGTGAACGCGCGGACGAGGCGGATCTCGTGGTCTTTCTTGTCGGCCCGGATGATCGGGACACGACGATCCCGGCAGGGGCGGTCGTGGTCGAGTCCAAGGCGGATCTTCGTTCCGATCCTATGAGCGGACGGCTGCGCGTATCCGCGGTAACGGGAGAGGGGCTTGCAGCGCTTGAATCGCTCCTCGTGGAGAGAGCAAGCGCACTGGCCGGAGCGGGGCAGGATGCTCTGGTAACACATGCGCGTCAGCGCGATGCGCTTGCCGAATGCCAGGACGCGCTGGTCGTTGCCTCGGCGGAGCCCGACGTTGTGCTGCGGGCAGAATCGTTCCGGGTTGCGATGCGCGCTCTGGGGCGGCTGACGGGCCGGGTTGGCGTCGAGGACATACTGGATATTGTGTTTGGACGCTTCTGCATTGGCAAATGATGTTTCACGTGAAACATTTTCCACCGTTCTGATGGGTCATTGTTTCACGTGAAACACGACGTCGACACGAAGCGGCGATTCGGATAGTTCGTCACCCATAATGGAACGATTCGACGTACTCGTCATCGGGGCCGGACATGCCGGTTGCGAGGCGGCAACTGCCGCCGCGCGCACGGGTGCGCGTACGCTGCTCGTCACGCCGGGCCGGGAAACCATCGGCGTCATGTCCTGCAATCCGGCGATCGGCGGCCTCGGCAAGGGTCATATCGTTCGGGAGCTTGATGCGCTCGGCGGTGTCATGTCGGAAGCCGCTGACGCGGCGGCGATCCAGTACCGGCTTCTCAATCGCCGCAAGGGACCAGCGGTTCAGGGTCCACGCGCGCAGGCAGACCGCAAGCTCTATCGCCGCGCGATGCAGCAAGCGATCGATACGCAAAACGGTCTGCAGGTTCTGGAAGCGCGCGTTGACGATTTGCTCGTTGATGCGGACGGCGTATCCGGAGTCGTACTTTCAGACGGATCGGAAATCGCCGCGCGCACGGTGGTGCTCACCACCGGCACCTTCCTTGGGGGGGTCATCCACGTTGGGGGTGATGTCCATGCCGGGGGACGCGTTGGCGAGGCATCGTCTGTCGCGCTCGCGCGCCGTCTACGCGACCTCGGCTTGCCGATGGCACGCCTCAAGACCGGAACGCCCGCGCGCCTCGACGGTCGGACGATCGACTGGACGCGTGTCGATTGGCAGGAGGGAGACGAGGTTCCTTCCTTCTTCGCGGCTTCTACCCGAAGGGTCATGAACCCACAGCTGAGCTGCGGAATCACCCGGACCAATGTCGCCACGCACGACATCATCCGCGAGAACATTCAGAGCAGCGCAGTCTATAGCGGGCGCATCGAAGGCACTGGCCCTCGCTATTGCCCGTCAATCGAAGACAAGGTGATGCGCTTCGGCGATCGTGACGGGCATCAGGTTTTCCTGGAACCGGAGGGGCTCGACGATCCTCTCATCTATCCGAACGGACTCTCAACCTCGCTTCCGGTGGATGTGCAGCTGGCATTCCTGCGTACGCTCACCGGGTTGGAGCGCGTCGAGGTCGCGCGGCCGGGCTACGCGATCGAGTATGACTATATCGATCCGCGCGCGCTTTCGCGGACGCTCGAACTGCACGCGATCCCGCGCCTGTTCTTTGCAGGGCAGATCAATGGGACGACGGGCTATGAGGAGGCCGCAGGGCAGGGGCTGGTCGCGGGGCTGAATGCCGCGCGGGCGGCGCTGGGATTGGAAGAGGCTGGGTTCGATCGCGCCGAATCCTACATCGGCGTGATGATCGACGATCTCGTGACGCAGGGCGTGACCGAACCCTACCGGATGTTCACCTCGCGCGCCGAGTATCGCCTGCATCTGCGCGCCGACAATGCCGATCAGCGGCTTTCCGAAAAGGCCATCGCTCTTGGCCTGCTCGGCGGTGATCGTGCCCGCCTTTATCGCGAACGGGCAGAGGCGCTCGCGAAGGGGCGGGCTCTACTGCAGGCTGCCCGCGCATCACCCGCCCACTTGCAGCGCTCGGGTCTCACTGTAGGTCAGGATGGCGTGACGCGGTCGGCGTTCGAATGGCTGCGTTTTCCCGATGTCGCGTGGACCGACGCCGCAGCGGTCTGGCCTGAACTCTCCGATGTTGCGGAGGCACATGCCGAGCAACTGCACACGGATGCGCGCTACGCTGTCTATCTGGAACGTCAGTCCGACGAGATCGACGCCTTTCGTCGCGATGAGGCGCTGCGCCTGCCCCACGATCTCGACTATTCCGCGATCGGCGGCTTGTCGAACGAGATGATCGATCGCCTGAAGCGCGCTCGACCCGACAGCCTGGGTGCCGCTGCGCGCGTCTCCGGTGTTACCCCCGCTGCCCTCACTGCACTGCTCCGCCATGTCAAACGCGCCGCCTGAGTCTCCCGAAGAGCAGCGCGCATGGTTTGCGACAACGTTCAATGTTTCACGTGAAACATTGGCGAAGCTCGATACCTATGCCGAGTTGCTCACCGAGTGGCAGACGAAGTTCAACCTCGTCGGGCCAGCGACGCTCCCGCACGTCTGGGTCCGTCATTTCGCCGATTCGGCACAGCTTCTCCAGCTCACCGAGCGCGAAGGTGCTGCACATCGCCCGACCTGGCTCGATATCGGCAGCGGCGCTGGCTTCGCCGGAATGGTCATCGCGCTGCTGACGGGTGATTCGGTCACGCTTGTCGATTCGATTCGCAAAAAGACGGTGTTCCTTGAAACCGTGCGCGATGCACTGGGATTGGAGCGAAACGTCAAGGTCTTGAATCAGCGCGTGGAATCGCTCGGTTCCGTCAAGTTCGACACGATCACTGCGCGCGCCTGCGCGCCGCTCGCGAAGCTGTTTGACTGGGGTGAACCCTATGCGGCAAAGTCCTGCACGTGGCTGTTGCTGAAAGGCGCGGCGGTTGAGGACGAGCTTGCGGAAGCCAGGCGCCGCTTCGTTTTCGAACATGAATTGATTCCCAGTCTTACCGATTCGCGGGGGCGGATCGTGCGGGCGCACAGTGTACGGAGGCGTCGGTGATCAGAATCGCGGTGGCAAATCAGAAGGGCGGTGTCGGCAAGACCACGACCGCCATCAACGTCGCGACGGCAATCGCCGCGACCGGGCGGCGTGTGCTGATCGTGGATCTCGATCCGCAGGGCAACAGCTCGACGGGCGTCGGGGTCGATCAGCACACGCGTCAGCGCACGAGCTATGATGTGTTGATCGGTGCGTGCAGCGCAGCAGATGCCGTCGTTTCCACCGCAATCCCGCGCCTGTCGCTGATCCCTTCGACGGTCGATCTGTCGGGCGCAGAGGTCGAACTCGTCGAGATGGAGGGCCGCATCCACCGCCTCGATGCCGCGCTCGAGGCGCCGGCGATGCAGGCCTACGACTACATCATCATCGATTGCCCGCCGTCGCTCGGCATTCTGACGATGAACGCGATGGTCGCCGCGCAGTCTCTGCTCGTGCCGCTCCAGTGTGAGTTCTTCGCGCTTGAAGGCCTCAGCCAGCTTCTGAACACGGTCGAGCGCGTGCGCGCAGGCTACAATCAGCGGCTCAACATCATCGGCGTGGTGCTGACGATGTACGACAAGCGCAACCGCCTCTCCGAACAGGTAGCCGCGGACGTGCGGGCGGTTCTCGGCAAGATCGTGTTCGAGACGATCATTCCGCGCAACGTCCGCCTGTCCGAGGCGCCGAGCCACGGGCTCCCCGCTCTCGTCTACGATCACCGCTGCGCAGGCTCCGAAGCCTATATCGACCTTTCCCGCGAGCTTCTGGGGCGGACCGAACCGCACGCCCGCGCCGCTTAATCCTTTGAAAGTACAGGTCCATGTCTCAGCCTAAGCGTCCCACCGGCCTCGGCCGCGGCCTGTCCGCCCTGCTCGAGGAAATGGGGAGTGCCGCCTTGCCGCCGCGCACCGAAGCCGGGACAGCAGCGCCAGTGGTTCCGGCGGGCGATGCGGGCAGCAGCATGGGCGCGCAGATGCTCTCGATGGCGATGATTTCGCCGAACCCGAAGCAGCCGCGCCGTCGCTTCGACGAGACCGCGCAGGCCGAACTCATCGCCTCGGTGAAGCGCCAGGGCCTGCTTCAGCCGATCCTCGTGCGCCCGGTGGATGGCGGCCGTTTCGAGATCGTGGCGGGCGAACGCCGCTGGCGTGCGGCGCAGGCTGCTCAGCTCCACGACGTGCCCGTGCTCGTCCGGCGCCTGACCGACGAAGAAGCATTCGAGGTCGCGCTCGTCGAGAATATTCAGCGCCAGGATCTGAACGCGATCGAAGAGGCGGAAGGCTACAAGCGGCTGATCGACGACTACGGGCATACGCAGGAAGACATCGCCCGCATCGTCGGCAAGTCGCGCAGCCATGTCGCAAATCTCGTGCGGCTGCTCGATCTGCCGGATGACGTGCGCGACCTGCTGATCGATGGGCGGCTCACCATGGGCCATGCGCGCGCGCTGCTCACCGCGCCCGACCCTTCGGCGCTGGCACGCGACGTCGTGCAGATGGGCCTGTCGGTCCGCGAGGTCGAGGCGCGGGCGAAGAAGCCGCGCGCACCCCGCAAGGCTGCGCCGCGCGAAGCGGCCCGCAGTGCCGATCTTGAATCGCTGGAAGGCCAGCTCGCCGAGCAGCTCGGCCTCCGTGTACGGCTCGAGTTCGATGGGGAAGGCGGGAAGCTGACGCTGTTCTACAGCGATCTCGATCAGCTCGACATGCTCTGCCAGCGGCTTTCGGGCGAGCGCTTCTAACAAGAACCAGACATGAAAAAGGGCCGTGCGACTGTCTCATCGCGCGGCCCTTTGCTTTTGACTGTGAAGACTATTTCTTCAGCGAATCCCGGATTTCGCGAAGCAGCAGCACCTCCTCGCTCGGGCCGGCAGGCGCCTCTTCCTTCTTCACGATCAGTTTGTTGGCCGTGCGCACGAGCAGGAAGATGATGAAGGCGAGGATCAGGAAGTTGATCGCGGCGGTGATGAAGGCACCGTAGCCGAGCATCGGCACGCCTGCTTCCTTGAGCGCCGCGTAGTCGGTCAGCGATCCCGCATAGCCTTCGGGCACGGCGCCGAGACGGATGAAGAGGCTCGAAAAATCGAGCCCGCCGAAGATCGCACCGATCACGGGCATGATCACATCCTGTGTCAGCGAGGTGACGATGGTTCCGAATGCGCCGCCGATGATGACCGCGACGGCGAGGTCGAGCACATTGCCCTTTGCAATAAAGGCCTTGAATTCATTCAACATTTTCAGTCCCCTTGCCTGCAATACATTTTCGTGGCCGCATCGTTCCTGGCGGAAAACCGCTTCCCACTTTTCCGCACGACGCTCTAAATTTCAATCAGCTTGTCCGGCAGTTCGTTGGGATTGCGTTCGCATGGCGGGAAGTGGGCCGAAAGCACGCCGCCGCACAGTCCGATCGCCTTGATGAAACCTTCAGCAATCCTGCCGTCCCGAACCTCGGCGAGCAGCGCATCCAGCGCATCGCCCCACACATCGTGCGCGACCTTCGCATAGATACCCTCGTCGGCAACGATCTCGGCGGCATGGTCTTCAAGCGACAGGAAGATGAGCACGCCGGTGCGGTCTTCGGTGACATGAATGCCATGCGAGAGGAAGCTCTCGACAGCCGCGCGGTGCACGGCGCTGCGCTGCAGCGACCGCGGCGTGAGCAGGTGCAGGACCGGCGGAATGCGCACGACGAGGAACGCTGCGACGAAGAGCAGCGCTGAAAGCGAGGCATAGAGCGCGATGATGAGCCGCGGCGCGGGATGCCCGCCGTCGCTCCAGCCGCCGCTCGTGAACCACAGCGGATCGGGAATGCCGATCCAGAGCAGCGTAGGCGCCAGAACGATCGCGGCGAGCGCCGCCCATGCGAAGGGGACAGCGCGGTAATCGTCCGTGCGCCGCGTAACCACGCAGAAGATTTCGCCGGAGGTCGTCCGTTCCGCTGACGTAATGGCGTCACTGATGCGGGCGTGTTCATCGTTGGTCAGCCGCATCACCAGCTCCCGCTCGCACCGCCGCCGCCGAAGCTGCCGCCACCGCCGGAAAATCCGCCACCGCCAAATCCACCCGAGGAACCGCCGCCCCAGCCCCCGCTACCCCAGCCGCCACCACTCCCTGGTCCCCAGATGATGATGGGCCCGCCGCGCCCGCGCCGCCTTTTGCCGCCGAGCACACCGCGCAGCATCCAGAATACGAACCAGATGATGAGGATGGTGGGGATAAGCCCGAGCCCGTGCCGCGTCTCTTCCTGCCCCCGCTCGCGCGCGGCGATCAGGTTCGCGCGGGCTTCCTCGGGGGGAAGCGAGAGCTGCGCGACGATGGCGTCGGTGCCGGCAACGACGCCGCCTTCCATGTCACCCTCGCGGAAACGGGGCACGATCTGCCGGTTGATGATGACGGACGAGAGCGCGTCCGTCAGATAGCCTTCAAGGCCGTAGCCGACCTCGATGCGCACCTTGCGCTCGTTGGGCGCGACGATGAGCAGCGCGCCATTGTCATCCTCTTTCTGGCCGAGGCCCCAGTTGCGGCCGAGCCGGTAGCCGTAGTCCGCGATGTCGTATCCCTGCAGGTCGGGGATCGTGGCCACGACGAGCTGGCGTGTCGTCGTGTCTTCCAGCGTCTTCAGCTTTTCGGTGAGCGCTGCCTCGGTTTCAGGCGACAACAGATCGGCGGCATCGACGACGCGCCCCGAAAGCTTCGGGAACTCCTGCGCCGCCGCTGGGAGCGCCAGCAACAGCGCGGCGAGACACGCCAGCCAGCGCATCTCTATTCGAACGAGACGGTCGGCGCGGTTTCGGCTCCGGCGGTGGTGGCCTTGAACGGCGTGATCGGCTCGGCGCCGTAGATGAACTTCGCCGCGATCAGACTCGGGAAGGTACGGATTTCGGTGTTGTAGGCCTGTACCGACTGGTTGTAATCGCGCCGCGCGACGGTGATGCGGTTTTCCGTGCCTTCGAGCTGCGATTGTAGCGCGAGGAAATTCTCGTTCGATTTCAGGTCCGGATAGCGCTCGACGGTGACGAGCAGGCGGGAAAGCGCGCCCGAAAGCTGGTCCTGCGCGGCCTGGAAGCGCGCGACGGCGGCGGGATCGGTGAGCTGATCGGCGTTGATCGTCGTCTGCGTGGCGGACGCGCGCGCCTGCGTGACCGCCTCCAGCACCTCTTTCTCCTGCGCGGCGAAACCCTTCACCGTGGCGACGAGGTTCGGGATCAGGTCCGCGCGCCGCTGATACTGGCTTTCCACCTCGGCCCACGCCGCCTTCACGGCCTCCTCGCGCGTCGGCACGGTGTTGATGCCGCACGCCGCGAGCGTCAGCGCGGCAAAAAGCGGGAGCAGGAACTTGCGCATCAGACGAACCCCTTCCGTATCAGTCAACTAATACAGGGCCCTTTTCGCTTATTCCGCGGCCATTAGCAACGGTTCCGCCTGCGGACCGCGCACGACGCGCCCGGGCCGGGCCGCCTGCACCGCGCCGTTCCGGAAGGTGACGGCGCCAGACTTGATCGTCGCGGTATACCCATTCGCCGTCTGCAGCAGGCGTTTGCCGCCCGCCGGAAGGTCGAATGCCAGCCACGGCTTGCCGAGCTTGAGCCGATCGAAATCGATGACGTTGACATCGGCGAGATACCCCGGCGCGAGCAGCCCGCGATCGGCGAGGCCGTAGAGGAGGGCAGTATCCCGGCACTGCCGTTTGATCGCGAGTTCGAGCGGGATGCGGCCGCGCGCGCGACCCTTCACCCAGTGCGTCAGCAGGAAGGTGGGGGAGGCGGCGTCGCAGATCGTGCCGCAGTGCGCGCCGCCGTCCGACAGCGAGATGACCGTGTCGTCGCGCTCCAGCAGGCCTTTCACGAAGTCGAGGTTGCCGTCGACGTAATTGAGGATCGGCAGATAGACGAAGCCCGTGCCGTCTCCCTCCATCATGACGTCATAGGCCACCTCGGCGGGACTTTTGCCACTCGCCTTCGCGAGCGCGGCGAGGCTGCGTTCGGGTGCGGGCTCGTAGTCCGGCTCCTCGCCGAGCGGGAACTGCATCGTCCAGCCCTGCGTCACCAGCATGAACAGCGCTGCCGTGTCCGGGTGCGGCGGCGGCAGGTTATCCTCGCCGAGCAGCTTCGCGCGGAACGCGGGGTCGCGCAGCATGGCAAGCTGGTCGACCCATGGCTTGCCCGCAATCGCCTGCCACAAGGGGCGCATCACGAACGGGTGCACGGTACCGCGCCACGCCATCAGCACGCCGGTGCCGCGCAGCGAGATCTGCGCGCGGATGTTGGCGCCGTCGTCGTTCGCGGCTTTCGTCGCAGCCATCTGGTCGGTCCAGTGCATGGCCTTCAGCGGCGATTGCAGCATGGCGAAGGTCACCGGCATCGCGGTTTCCTTCGACAGGCGCTTCATCCAGTCGAACTCGTTCCATTCGGGCATCAGGTCGGATGCCATCTCAAACACGCCGTGGCCGACGCGGCCCATCGCGCGGCCGATGCCGATCAGCTCCTCGGCGGTGGCGGTGGTGCCGGGCACAAGCTCGCCGTCCACCGATTTGTGGATCACGGTGCGCGAGGTCGAGAAGCCGAGCGCGCCGGCACGCAGCCCCTCCTCGACGATCCGGGACATCGCCTCGATCTCGTCCGCGGTCGGCGCTTCGTTCGCGGCGCCGCGTTCGCCCATCACATAGGCGCGCACGGCGCCGTGGGGCACGTGGCAGGCGACGTCGATGGTGCGCGGCAGGGCTTCGAGCGCGCCGAGGTACTCGGGGAAGCTCTCCCAGTTCCACGTCATGCCCTCGGCGAGCGCAGTGCCGGGAATGTCCTCGACGCCTTCCATCAGGCCGATCAGCCACTGGTGCCGGTCCGGCCGCGCGGGCGCGAAGCCGACGCCGCAATTGCCCATGATCACGGTGGTCACGCCGTGCCAGGCGGACGGGGCCATGACGTCATCCCACGTCGCCTGCCCGTCGTAGTGCGTGTGGATGTCGACGAAGCCGGGCGTCACGATCTGGCCTGCCGCGTCGATTTCTTCGCGGCCTGCCTCGTTCACGTTGCCGACCGCGCTGATGCGGCCGTTGTCGATGGCGATGTCACCGGTGAACGGCGCGCCGCCGGTGCCGTCCACGATCGTTCCGCCGCGAATGACGATGTCGTGCATGATGGGCCTCCCTCAAGGTCTCCCGCTCAGTTTCCGCAGGGTTGGCAGGGTTCGTCAAGCTGACGATAATGCCGGAAAAGGGGAGGATGGACATGATGCGCAAGGCATTGCTGGCGTTTCTGCTGGTTTCGGCATCACCCGCATGGGCGAGGACCATTGTTGTCGCGCCCGGCGACAATGATCAGGAGGTGTTGCAGACCGCGCTCATCGAGGCGCAGCCGGGCGATGTGATCGAGCTCGGCTCGGGCACCTTCCGATTGACGAACGGCCTGTCGCTCGATGTCGACAATGTCACCGTGCGCGGCGCCGGGCCCGCAGCGAGCGTGCTCAGCTTCAAGGGCCAGACGGGGGCAGGCGAGGGGCTGCTCGTCACGTCGGACCGCGTGCTGCTCACCGGCTTCGCGGTGGAGGACACAAAGGGCGACGGCATCAAGGCGAAGGGCGTCGACCGCATCACGATGGACAATCTGCGCGTCGTCTGGACGCGCGGGCCGCACAAGGACAACGGCGCCTACGGTCTCTATCCGGTCGAAGCGACGAACGTACTCGTCCAAAATTCGGAGGTCGTCGCCTGCTCGGACGCGGGCGTCTACGTCGGTCAGTCCGAAAACATCGTCGTCAGGAACAATCGCGTCAGCTTCAACGTCGCGGGCATCGAGATCGAGAACTCGAAGCACGCCGACGTCTACGGCAACCTCGCGCACCACAACACCGGCGGCATCCTCGTCTTCGATCTGCCGAACCTGCCGAAGATGGGCGGACACTCGACGCGCATCTTCTCGAACACGGTCGTCGACAACGACACACCGAACTTCGCGCCGCCCGGCAACATCGTCGCCGAGGTGCCGCAGGGCCTCGGCATCATGGTGATGGCGAACGAGAACGTCGAAGTCTCCAGCAACCGCATCGAGGGCAATCGCACGGCGGCGGTGATGGTCGTTTCCTACGTGCGGCCGTTCGAGGATGCGAGCTACAACCCGCTCGCGCGCAATGTCCGCATCTTCGGCAACGTGCTCGGCAGGAACGGCTGGGATCCGAAATTCCCGGGCGGCGCGGAGCTTGCCGCCGCGCTCGGCGGCGGCCTGCCGCCGGTGCTGTGGGATGGCGTGACGCGCTTCGGCGACAAGCCCGACGATACCACGACCACCCCCGCGAGCGACGCACCGATGGTGTCGCTCGGGCTTACCGTCGCCGGAACGCCGCCCTCGAAGGCGCAGCCAGCGCCGGTCGCGCCTGTGGGCGCTTCCGCGGCGCTTGCCGCCGTGGTGCTTCCTGCCGATCAGCCGATGCCCTGATGCTGCGCGCCGCCGCCCTGCTTGCGGCCGCGCTGCTGGTCGCCTCCGCCGCGCCCCCGACGGTGAACGACGCGGTTCTCGCGGGCGCTGCGGCACCGGCGACGCTCGCCGAAACCGGCCTGTTCCTCGATGGCGGCGCGACGCGACCAAACGCCCGCGTCGTCCCTTATGGCCTCGCAACGCCGCTCTTCTCGGATCATGCCGACAAGGCGCGCTTCCTCTATGTGCCGGAGGGCAAGACCGCGCGTTATGCGGGCGAAGGCCTGCTCGACATCCCCGTGGGCAGCGTGCTCATCAAGCATTTCGGTTTCACACGTGCGGACGGCAACCTCGATCTCATCGAGACGCGGCTCCTTGTGCATCAGGCGGATGGCTGGAAGGCATGGCCCTATGTGTGGAACGCCGACGACAGCGCCGCGACGCTGAAACGTGCGGGCGCGCGCGTTGCGGTAACGGGGCATGACGGGGCGGGAAAACCTGTCGCACTCGATTGGCAGGTGCCGAACGTCAATCAGTGCAAGGGCTGCCACGCCACCGGGAACACACTGGTGCCGATCGGCCCCAAGGCGCGGAACCTCAACCACGATTTCGAGGGCGAGAACAACCTCACGCGCCTCACGCGTCTCGGTCTGCTCACCGGCGTTCCCGAAAACGCACCGCGCCTGCCGGATTGGAAGGACGCGAACGAAAGCCTCGAACGCCGCGCCCGCGCCTATCTCGACGTCAATTGCGGCCATTGCCACAAGCCCGACGGTCCCGCTTCGAACTCCGGCCTGTTCCTCACGTGGGAGACGCCTTCGGGTCCGCACATCGGCATCGGCAAGGGACCGGTCGCGGCGGGACGCGGCTCTGGCGGGCGCATGGTCTCGATCGATCCCGGTCATCCGGACCGCTCGATCCTCACCTATCGGATGGAATCGACCGAACCGGGCGTCATGATGCCGGAGCTTGGTCGCACGCAGCCCGACGAAGCGGGGCTCGCGCTGGTGCGCGACTGGATCGCCGCGATGCGGTGAGCCGTGCTTTCTGCCCACCAGGGATTGGGGTATCCTCCTGCAATGCTGGGGCTTTTCGAGTCGCAGTGACTCGGAAGATCCCCGCTCAACTGGGGAGAGGTCCAATGCGGGTTACGGGATTTGTCGGTGCACTCGCCGCGCCGCTCTTGCTTGCCGCGTGCATGGGTTACGACAATGATCGGCCGACACCGCTTCCGGGGCCGATGCCCGGCGGCTCGTGGCAGCAGTCCTGCCGCGACGGTCAGGTCCGCAACGGCTATCTCCGCGCGCAGTGTCTCACTGCGAACAACACGTATCGCCCCGCTGCGGCGCGCATCGGCACCTGCCGGTCCTTCGGCAACCGCAATGGCACGCTGTTTTGCGAAACGGATGGCGGCGGCAGTTATCGCTGGAGCGGCTCCTTTGAAACGAGCTGCCGCGATGCTTCGACCGGGAACAACGGAAACCTGATCGCAAGCTGCCAGAACGCAAAGGGCGTATGGCAGCGAACGATGATCACGCCGCGCCAGTGCCCATCCTACCGCGCCGGGAACCGGAACGGGCAACTCTTCTGCGAAGGTTAGCGGGGCGCTGGACCGCGATCCCGGTTTAAACGATCCGCCCTAGAGCCCCATCAGGCTCAGCACTTCCTTGCGGCTGCGCTCGTCGTCGCGGAACACGCCCATCATGCGGCTCGTCGTCATGGTGACGCCGGGGGTGTTGACGCCGCGCGCGGACATGCAGGCGTGTGCCGCTTCGATCACCACGGCGACGCCGCGCGGCTGCAGGTGCTCCCAGATGCAGTCGGCGACCTCGGCGGTCAGTCGCTCCTGCACCTGCAGGCGTGAGGCGAACCCTTTGAGGACGCGCGCGAGCTTCGAGATGCCGACGACACGGTCGCCCGGCAGATAGGCGATATGCGCCTTGCCGATGATCGGCGCCATGTGATGTTCGCAGTGCGACTGGAACGCGATGTCGCGCAGCAGCACGATCTCGTCATAGCCGCCGACCTCTTCGAAGGTGCGCGAAAGGTGGCGCGCGGGGTCTTCGGCATAGCCGCGGAAATACTCGCGATAGGCGCGCGCGACGCGGCCCGGCGTATCGGCGAGCCCCTCGCGTCCGGGATCGTCTCCGGCCCATTCGATAAGACGGCGGACGGCGCCAAGCACGTCGTCGGGGATGCCGTTGTCGCGGTCGTTGAATGCGGTCATGCCCCTTCCCTAACCACCGACGGTCGCTTGCCGCAAGTCCCGCGCTTTCACAGCAGCGTCAGCGCGGCAAGCAGCCGGACGTCGATCATCACGCCCGCAAGGCGCTTTTCGGCGATAAACTCCGGCAATGTTCGAAGCGGAACGCAGTGAACGGTGATGGCCTCGCCGTCGACGCCGCCGCCGGGTCCGACACGGGCAAGCCCTGTTGCCCGCACCAGCGTGAAGTGCTCGCTCGTCATGCCGGGAGAGGAGGTGAACACGCCGAGGTCTTCCACGGTTTCGGCGCGGAATCCGGTTTCCTCCTCAAGCTCGCGACGCGCCGCCGTCAGCACCTCCTCGGGGCCGTCGTCGCCGACGAGCCCGGCCGGAAGTTCGAGGCAGCGCGCGCCGAGCGGCACGCGATACTGCTCAACAAGCACGATCTCTGCTGCGGCCGTCACGGCGAGGATGACGGCGGCGCCCATGCCGCCGGGGCGGCGAACATACTCCCAGTCCTTTTCAACGACGGCTTCGAGGAAACGCCCCTTCCAGACGGTGTTGTCGATCACGGCTGTTCTTTCAGGCAAAGAAAAAGGGCGGCGCCATGCGGTGCCGCCCCCTTCCGGTGTTCTCAGGCCGGTGTTCTCAGGCTTACTGCGCGACCGGCGCCGCGGCGCTCGGGTCTTCCGGCAGGCCGCCGAGCTGCGTCACGAGCTGCTTGTAGGCGTCGAGATAGGCGAGCGTGATTACCTGGCCGATCTCGGTGTTGGCATAGCTGCCGCCGCCGACGCCGCCGAAGCCGCCCCACCAGCCGCCACCGCCGCCGGCCGCCCACGAAAGGTCCTTCTTGCGGAAGTAGCCTTCGGTCAGGCGCTCCTGCTCGGTGGTGCGCGCGTTCACCAGCGTCAGCATGACGTTGGCTTCCTTGCTCTTCGTGGAAAGGCCGCCCGCGAGCATACCGAGCGTGCGGCTGCCGAGCAGGCCGCCGGCGATGGCGCCGATGCCGCCGCCGCCCGAGTTCTCGTTCTTCGAAACGAGGTCGGGAACGATGAAATAGTCAGCCGCCTTCACCTGGCGCTTGCCGATGTTGGAGCCCTTCTGCAGCTCGCCCGAGTCGGCGAGCGCGCGCTCGATGTTGCGGCTGGCGAGGCCCTTGCCGCGATCGACGAGGCCGAAGCAGCCGGATTTCATCACGAACAGCTTGATGATCGCCTCCGGGCTGCCGAGCCCGAGCTGCTGCCACCAGTTGGTGTCCGGCTCGACGATGGAAACCGTGCCGAGCCGCTTCTGGCAGACCGGGATTTCCTGCATACTCTTCGTCTGCGCCTTGCGCGCGGAGGACTGGGATTGTGCGGATGCCGTGCCCGAAGCGACGGCCATGGCGGCCACGGCAACGCCGAAGCCGAGTGTTTTCAGGATCTTCATAAACTTCCCCATGTTCAAATGTGCTGGTTGGCGAAACCCCTGTCGCCGTTTCCGGCGCCGCCCGCAGCCGGGACGCATATTGCCGGAGTTGGGCGGTCCCGGCAATCGTTCCCGCATAGTCCGCACACGTTATGATTCGGTTTCGGCTACCGGTTTTTTCGTCCCGCGATCAGGCTGTCGACCACCGAAGGATCGGCGAGCGTCGTCGTGTCACCAAGCGATCCGAAGTCGTTCTCGGCGATCTTGCGCAGGATACGCCGCATGATCTTGCCGGAGCGCGTCTTGGGCAGCGCGGGTGTGAAATGGATCTGGTCGGGCGTCGCGATCGGCCCGATCTCGCGGCGCACTTCCGCCTTCAGCTCGGCTTCGAGCGCGGCGTCGCCCTCCACGCCCGCGATCGGCGTCACGTAGCAGTAGATGCCTTGGCCCTTGATGTCGTGCGGGTAGCCGACGACCGCGGCCTCCGCGACCTTCGGGTGGCCGACGAGCGCCGATTCCACCTCCGCGGTGCCGAGCCGGTGGCCCGAAACGTTGAGCACGTCGTCGACGCGGCCGGTGATCCACCAGTAGCCGTCCTCGTCGTGCCGCGAACCGTCGCCGGTGAAGTAGAGGCCCTTGTAGGCGGAGAAATAGGTCTCGGCGAAACGCTGGTGATCGCCGTAGAGCGTGCGTGCCTGCCCCGGCCACGAGCTCTTGAGCACGAGGTTGCCCGAGGCCGGGCCTTCGATGAACTTGCCGTCGGCGTCCACGAGCGCAGGCTCGATGCCGAAGAACGGCTTCGTTGCGCTGCCCGGCTTTGTGGGGATCGCGCCCGGCAGCGGCGAGATCAGGATGCCGCCGGTTTCCGTCTGCCACCACGTGTCGACGATCGGCAGGCGTTCCTTGCCGGCGACGCGGTGATACCAGAGCCAGGCTTCGGGGTTGATCGGTTCGCCCACGGTGCCGAGGAGGCGGAGCGAGGAGAGGTCGTGTTTCAGCACGGGCGCGTCGCCCTCGCGCATCAGCGCCCGGAGCGCGGTCGGCGCGGTGTAGAAGGTGGCGGGCCGGTGCTTTTCGATCACCGCCCAGAAGCGGTCGACCGCCGGATAGTTGGGCACGCCCTCGAACATCAATGTCGAGGCGCCGTTCGAAAGCGGGCCGTAGACGATGTAGCTGTGCCCCGTCACCCAGCCCACGTCCGCCGTGCACCAGTGGAGCGCGCCCTCGTCGCGCCAGTCGAACACGTATTTGAAGGTCAGCGTCGTCCAGACGAGATAGCCGCCGGTCGTGTGCAGCACGCCCTTCGGCTTTCCGGTCGAACCCGAGGTGTAGAGGATGAACAGCGGGTCTTCGGCGTTCATCGGCTCGGCCGGGCAGTCGGCGGAGACGGTTTCGCGGCGGTCGTGCCACCAGCTGTCGCGCGCGTGCGTCATCGGCACGTCGGCGCCCGTGTGGCGCACGACGAGCACGCCTTTCACCTCGTGCCAGGCGTGGCAGATGGCGTCGTCGATGGTCTGCTTCAGCGGAATCGTCTTGCCGCCGCGGCGGCCTTCGTCGGCGGTGATGATGAAGTCGCTCTTCGCGTCGTCGATGCGCCCCGCGACGGCTTCGGCTGAAAAGCCCGCGAAGACGACGCTGTGCACCGCGCCGATGCGCGCGCAGGCCAGCATGGCGACGGCGGCTTCGGGGATCATCGGCAGATAGATCGTCACGCGGTCGCCCTTGGCGACGCCCATCGCCTTCAGCACGTTCGCGAACCGACACACCTCCGCATGAAGCTCGGCATACGTCAGCGTGATGGACGCAGCGTCTGGGTCGTCTGCCTCCCAGACGATCGCCGGCTGGTTGGCGCGCGCCGGCAGATGCCGGTCGACACAGTTGAAGCAGGCGTTCAGCACACCGTCCTCGAACCATTTGATATCGACCGGTGCGTAAGACCAGTTGCCCATCACGCCCGGCGTCTTGATCCAGTCGACGATCCCGATCTGCTCGCGCCAGAAGCCGTCCGGATCCTCCAGCGAGCGCCGGTACATCGCCTCGTAGGTTTCAGTGTTGCAGATCGTCCGCGCGGCGGTATGCGCGGGCACAGGATACGTCGCGGTCGCGGCGTCGCTCATCGGTCAAACTCTCCCAAGGACTTCGCGGCACGTTGGCCGCATCACTACCACAAATACGTGTTCGGATCGGGCATCGGCTCGTGACGCTGCGCCTTCGCGATCGAAACGATGGCACGCACGACGAGCCAGATCGAGATCAGCGGAAACAGAAACGCGAGCAGGCCGAACGACAGGAGCGTCAGCACGGCGAGCCCGATCACTGCGACGACAGTGATCCAGAAACCGCGGATATGATAAGCGTAGTGGCTTTCTTCCCACGGCGCGTTCTCCCCCGCGCCCCGCCACACGTAGGCGAGGATCGCACCGATGAGAGTCGGCAGACCGGAGACCGCGCCGACGAGGATCAGCAGCGCCACGATGGTCGGCCGGTTGAGATCGAAACCCTGTGCTTCCGGTCTGCTCGCCATGGTCCAGACTCCACTGTTTTCAGGCGGCAATTCTGGCGCGCGGCGGCGCATTCCGC
>JAEULI010000179.1 GCA_016793845.1 Sphingosinicella sp. | reverse complement strand
TGGTGTCGCCGCGTTCGGTACACTTTCGCGGTTGCGGAATGCATTGAAGCTTACAGAAAATGAACTCTAATCACATTTCCTCAGCCTTTGCCCGCGCGCGTGCCGAAGGCCGCGCCGCACTTGTCACCTTCGTTACCGGCGGCGATCCCACGCCAGCTGATACGGCGGCGGTTCTCGATGCGCTCGTCGCGGGCGGCGCGGATGTGATCGAGCTTGGAATGCCGTTCACCGATCCGATGGCGGACGGTCCCGCCATTCAGCGCGCGAACCTGCGGGCGCTTGGCGCTGGGACGACGACCGCCGACATTCTCGGCATTGCGAAGGCGTTCCGTGCGCGTCACCCGCAGGTGCCGCTCGTGCTGATGGGGTATGCGAACCCGATGCTTCGGCGCGGCGCTGATTGGTTCGCTAATGCCGCGAAAGATGCGGGCGTGGACGGTATCATCGCAGTCGATCTGCCGCCCGAGGAAGATGCGGAGCTTGGGCCCGCGCTGCGTGCTGCCGGGCTCCACTTCATCCGCCTCGCGACGCCCACCACGGATGCCGCGCGGCTTCCCGCCGTATTGGATGGGGCGTCCGGCTTCCTCTATTATGTCTCGGTTGCGGGCATCACCGGATTGCAGCAGGCGGCGCAGGGCAGCATCGAAGACGCTGTCGCACGGCTGAAGGCGGCGACCGATCTGCCCGTCGCGGTGGGCTTCGGGGTTCGTACGCCCGAACAGGCCGCTGCGATTGGGCGCGTTGCGGACGGGGTTGTCGTCGGCTCGGCGATCGTCGATATCGTCGCCGCGCACGGCGCCGCGGCCGCGCCGCATGTGAAGGACTATATGGCCGGGCTCGCCGCCGCGCTCGCCACCGCAAGGGAGAAGGCCGCATGAGCTGGCTCGAACGCATCCGCCCCGCGCTCAGTTTCCTCACCAAGAAGGAAACGCCGGACAATCTCTGGACGAAATGCCGGGGCTGCGGCCAGATGAACTTCCACCGCGAACTGGTGGACAACATGAACGTCTGCCCGCGCTGCGAATTCCACGAGCGCATCGGCCCGAAAGAACGCTTCCAGCAGATCTTCGACGGCGGCAAGTACGAGCGGCTGGGGATCCCGTCCGTGACGGAAGACCCGCTGAAGTTCCGCGACCAGAAGAAATACACTGACCGCATCAAGGCCGCGCGCGGCGCGACCGGCGAGCCCGAGGCGTTCGCCGTTGCAGAAGGCCAGATCGGGGACATCTCGGCGATCGTCGGCGTGCAGAACTTCGCCTACATGGGCGGATCGATGGGCATGGGCGTCGGCGAGGCGTTCATCGCCGGGGCCGAGGCCGCGCTCGACAGCCGCGTGCCGTATGTGGTGTTCACCGCGGCGGGCGGCGCGCGGATGCAGGAGGGGCTATTGAGCCTGATGCAGATGCCGCGCGCGACTGTGCTCACCTCGCTGCTGCGCGAGGCTGGGCTGCCGTACATCGTCGTCATCACCGATCCGACGACGGGCGGCGTCACCGCGTCCTACGCGATGCTCGGAGACGTGCACATTGCCGAGCCGGGCGCGCTCATCGGCTTTGCCGGACAGCGCGTCATCGAGCAGACGATCCGCGAGAAGCTGCCCGAGGGCTTCCAGCGCGCCGAATATCTGCACGAGCACGGCATGGTCGACATGGTCGTGCACCGGAAGCGGCTGAAGGCACAGCTTGGCAGCCTGCTCGGCGTGCTCACCAACGCGCCCGCGAAAGCCGCCTGATCGATGCCAGCACCGCGCTGATGGCCACCGAGGGGGCCCGGTCAGACAATCCCGCGCTCGACGCTCTGCTCGTCGAGGCAAAGGCGCTGCATCCCAACCTGATCGACCTGACGCTCGGCCGCCTCGAACGGCTGCTCGGCAAGCTCGGCAACCCGCACCACCACCTGCCGCCGGTGTTTCACGTCTCCGGCACCAACGGCAAGGGCTCGACGGCCGCGTTCCTGCGCGCGTGCCTCGAAGCGGCGGGCTACCGCGTCCATGTCTTCACTTCGCCGCATCTGGTGCGCTTCAACGAGCGTATCCGCCTTGCCGGGCGGCTAATCACCGATTCCGAGCTGATCGAGCTGCTGACCGATGTGATCAGCGTTAACAACGAAGAGCAGATCACCTTCTTCGAGCTGACCACGGCGGCGGCGTTCACGGCCTTCTCGCGCATGCCCGCCGACGCCTGCGTCATCGAGGTCGGGCTCGGCGGCACATGGGATGCGACGAACGTGGTGCCAACGGCGGCCGTTTGCGGCATCGCCCAACTGGGCCTCGATCACCAGCAGTTCCTCGGCCACTCGATCCTCGACATCGCGCGCGAGAAGGCGGGCATCGCCAAGAAGGGCGTGCCGCTCGTCACCTCCCGCTACCCGCAGACGGTGGCAGCGGCGATCGGCGAGGTGGCGGGGCCGAAGGGCGCGCGCATCATCGCGCGCGGCATCGACTGGGATGTGGGCATCTATCAGGACCAGCTTCACTACCGCGATAGCAAGGCGAAGCTGACGCTCGGTATGCCGCGCCTGCCGGGCGCCCACCAGATCGACAATGTCGGCCTTGCCGCCGCGATGCTGCGCCACCAGACGGCGCTCGCCGTGCCGGATGCAGCACTGCGCGCCGGGCCGGGCTGGGCGGAATGGCCCGCGCGGCTGCAGCGGCTGGAGAGCGGCCCGTTCGTGCAGCACCTGCCGCAGGGCAGCGAACTCTGGCTCGACGGCGGCCACAACCCCTCTGCCGCGCGCGTGATCGTCGATGCCTTCCGCGCGCAGGATATCGCGGCGACGCCGTTCCACCTCGTGCTCGGGATGCTCCAGAGCAAGGACGCGGCGGCCTTCCTCAAGGCGTTCGCCGGCCGTGTGACAGCGGTGCACACCGTGCCGATCCCCGAGCACGACTGCGTGCCCCCGGAAACGCTCGCGAAATTTGCGGGCGATGTCGGCCTCACCGCGACCCACGCCGTATCGGTCGACGAAGCCCTCCGCCGCATCGGCCACGCCGCCGACCGCAAGGCGCCGCCCGTGGTGCTGATCGCGGGGTCGCTCTACCTCGCCGGTGACGTGCTGAAGATCAATGGACCCCTTCCGGCCTAACTTTCCGCCTTCTCCGTTCCCGCCGTGCCGATCGACGCGTCGATCAGGCCCGCGCGCATCATCAGCCAGAAGAGGAGGATGCCGGGGAGGGCGATGGCGGTGGTGAAGAGGTAGTAGTTCACGTAGCCGAAACTCTCGATCAGCGCGCCCGCCGTGGTGCCGGTGAGGAAGCGGCCGACGATGCTGGCGAAGGCGGAGATGAGCGCATATTGCGCCGCCGTGAAGCGGAGGTCGGTGAGTGCGGAGAAGTAGGCGACGACGCAGACGCCGCCGATACCGCTCGCGAAATTTTCAAAACCGATGGCGAGCGCCATGCCGGTGTTGCTGTGCCCGGCCCCGGCGAGCAGCGCGAAGCTGAAATTGGAGACGGCCATCAGGATCAGGCTGAAGAGCACTGAGCGCTTGAGACCCAGTTTCGCGTAGAGCACGCCGCCCACGAAGATGCCTGCGAGCAGCGCCCAGAAGCCGACGCCGACGTCGTAGATGGCGATTTCGGTGTTCGAATAGCCGAGATCCTCGAACAGCAGGCGGAGCGTGAGGTTGGCGAGCGTGTCGCCGATCTTGTGGACGAGGATGAAGAGCAGCACCAGCCATGCGCCGCTGCGCTTCAGGAACTCCGCAAAGGGGCCGATGATGGCGGTGCCGAGCGACTTCAACGACTTGCGTGCAGCGACCTCCTTGTGGCGCGCGGGTTCGCCCATCACCAGCGCGGTGAGCGCGGCGGGAAGTGCGAAGACGGCGCACAGCATGTAGGCCGCATCCCAGCCGAGGTTCCACTGCATGGGATCGGCGGCGACAAGCGCGAGCGCGCCCGCGCCGGCCGCGCCGATGCGCCAGCCGTATTGCGACATGCCCGCGCCGACGCCGAGCTGGCGCGGCTCCAGAAGCTCGATACGGTAGGCGTCGATCACGATGTCGAAGGTTGCGCCCGCGACGCCGACGAAGATCGCGGCGAGGGCGACCGCCATGATATCCGCCTGCGGATCGGTGAGGCCGAGATTGATGACCGCGGCGATCACCAGCGCCGCCGTGAACACCATCCACGAGACGCGCTGGCCGAGCCGCCCGAGCAGCGGCAGGCGCACGCCTTCCACCACCCAGGCCCACAGGAACTTGAAGTTGTAGGCGAGGAACACGAGCGCGAAGGTGGTGACGCTCTTCTTGTCGATCCCGTCCTGCGCCAGACGCGTGGTGAGCGTGGCGCCGATCATCGCATAGGGGAAGCCCGATGACATGCCGAGGAACAGCGCGGCGAGCGGCGCGGATTCGAAATAGGGGCGGACACCTTCGGGAAGACGGTCCCGAACCGATGCGAACGTGCCCGCCATGCCTGCTCCTTCATGCTCAACGCCCGCATGTGTAGGGCAGAAAACGTGCCGCGTGAATCTCCCCCGTTTGCGCTAGGTGCCGGGCGGCCTCCGGCGCGGTAGAATGTGCGGTATGGACGCCCTTTCACCCCCGCGCCGTCCGACCGCCGGCCAGCTTGCGCTGGCGCGGGTGATCGCGGACGGCAAGGCCGCGCACGACGACCGCACTGCGACCGTGCCCGCTTCCGTCTATGTCGACGACGCGCGTTTCCGGTTGGAGCGCGACCGGCTGTTCGGGCGGCTTCCGGTTGCGGTTGCGGTATCGGCGCTGCTGCCGGAGGCGAACATGGCGGTGCCGCACGACGGCTTCGGCGTGCCGCTGCTCCTCGCGCGTGACAGGAAGGGCGTGGTGCGCGTGCTCCTGAACGTTTGCCGCCATCGCGGTACGCGGCTGATGGAGGGCGCGGATGTACAGAAGGCACCGCGCATCGTCTGCCCCTATCATGCCTGGGCCTATGGCGCGGACGGGCGGCTGGCGGGCGTGCCGCGCGCCGACACGTTTCCGGGGCTGGACAAGGCGGAGCGCGGTCTTCTCGAACTCCCCTCGCGTGAGGCAGGCGGCATCATCTGGGCGGGGCTGGAGCGGGATCGGGCCTATGATTTTTCGTATGTCGAGGAGGCGCTCGCCGCCGATTTCGACGCGCTCGGGCTTGGCGACATGTATCTCTACAATCGCCGCACGCACGATGTGCCCGCGAATTGGAAGCTCATCATGGACGCGTTCCTTGAAAGCTACCACGTGCAGCGCCTGCACGCGAAAACGATCGCGCCTTTCTTCGTGGACGGGATCACGGCGGCCGACCTGATCGGGCCGCACGCGCGTTCGGCGGTGGCCCGCGCCGATTATCTCGCCAAGGTCGATCTCGAAGACTGGGCGGCGCTGCGCCGTGTCGTCACTTATGCCTATCAGCTCGTGCCCGGCACGGTGCTGGTGTTCTCGCCGGATTACGTGAACCTGATGACGCTGATGCCGCAGGCGGCGGGGCGTACGCTCGTCGAAGACTTCATGCTGATCCCCGAGAAGCCCGCGACGGCGAAGGCCGAGGATCACTGGCGCCGATCATGGGAGCTGCTCGACGGCGGCGTGTTCGGCACCGAGGATTTCGGCGCGGCCGCGCTCGGCCAGCAAGGGCTGGAAAGCGGCGCCGTGTCCGAACTGCTGCTCGGTAGCCTCGAACTCGGCATCCGCCGCTTTCACGAGACGGTCGAAGACCTCATCGCATAGGTTCGGGGGTGAGCAGCGGTGGGTCGGTTTCGCCGCGCGACACCACCACTGCGGCGGCGAGATCGCCTGTGACGTTCAGCGTGGTGCGGCACATGTCGAGGAAGCGGTCGACGCCGAGGATGAGGCCGATGCCTTCCGGCGGCACGCCAACCATGCCGAGGATGAGCGCGACGACCGGCAGCGAGCCCGCGGGCACGCCCGCGGTACCGATGCCGCCGAGAATGCACACCAGCATCACCACGAACTGTTGGCCGAGCGACAGCTCGACACCGAAGAACTGCGCGAGGAACAGCACGGTGACGCCCTCGAACAACGCGGTGCCGTTCTGGTTGGCGGTGGCGCCGATGGTGAGCACGAAGCGCGAGACGCGGCGCGGCAGCATCAGCTTGGTTTCGGCGACGCGGAGTGCCGTGGGCAGCGTGGCGTTCGAGGAGGCGGTGGAGAAGGCCATGACGATGGCTTCCTCCGATCCCTTGAAGAAGCGCGCGGGCGACATGCCGCCGAGGAACTTCACGGCAAGCGAGTAGACGACGATCATGTGGACGCCGAGCGCCAGAACGACGACGCCGACATAAGACGCGAGCCGCGCCAGCAGATCCCAGCCGAACAGCGCGGCGAGATTGAACATGAAGCAGGCGACGGCATAAGGCGCCATGCGGATGACGAGGTTGATCAGCGTCATCGTCACGTCGAACAGGCCTTCGATCGCGCCCTTCAGACGCTCCGTACCCGGCGAGTTCGCGAGCACCATGCCGATGCCGAACATCAACGCGAAGAACATCACGGCGAGGATGTCGTTGTCCGCGGCGGCGCGGATGACGTTCGAGGGCACGATGTTGAGCACGGCTTCCACGCCGGACGGCGCCTCGCGCGAGCTTGCGACGATCGCCGACGCATTGTCGCCCGCATCGGCGAGCAGACGCTGGGCGAGCGCGGGGTCGATGCCGTCGCCGGGGCGCAGTACGTTCACGAAGAAGAGGCCGATCGCCACTGCCACGGCGGAAACGCCGATCGTGTAGGCGAGCGTCTTCCAGCCGATGCGGCCGAGCGAGCGGATGTCGCCCATCTCGGCGACGCCGAGCACCAGCGCAGAGAACAGCAGCGGGATCACGAGCATGAACAGCAGCCGCAGGAAGAGCTGCCCGATCGGACCGGTGACATAGGTCGTGACGGTATGCACCCACGCGGCATCCGCGCCCGCCGTGAAATGCACGACAAGGCCCGCGACAAGACCGACCGCGAACCCGATCAGCATCTTCACATGTAATGGCATCAACGGTTCCCTCTGCCCATGGGGTGGTGACGATAGACGAGCGCTATTGCGATGGAAATGCGTTCGGGGATCGGTGAACGATAGCTTTTGCGGTAGGGTTTCAGTTCACCGGCGCGCGGCGGCGGTAGCTGAGCGCTTCGGCGATGTGGATGCGGGACACGGTTTCGGCGCCCGCGAGATCGGCGAGCGTGCGGGCGACGCGCAGCACGCGGTGGTAGCCGCGCGCTGTGAGGCGCATGGATTCGGCGGCCTGCATCAGCAGTTGGCGCCCGGCGTAGTCGGGTGTCGCGACGTCTTCGAGGAGCTTGCCGTCGGCCTCGGCATTGGTGCGCACGCCGTGGGCTTCGTAGCGGGCGGTCTGGAGAGCGCGGGCGGCGGCGACGCGGGCGGCGACTTCGGCCGAGCCTTCGGCAGGGGGCGGTAGCGCGAGATCTGCGGCGGAGACGGGTTCGACCTCGACGTGGAGGTCGATGCGGTCGAGGAGCGGCCCGGAGAGTTTTGCCTGATAGTCGGCGGCGCATCTCGGTGCGCGGGCGCAGGCGAGGGCGGGGTCGCTGAGGTGGCCGCAGCGGCAGGGGTTCATCGCGGCGATGAGCTGCACGCGCGCGGGGTAGGTGACGTGGAGCGCGGCGCGGGCGACACTGACCTCGCCTGTTTCCAGCGGCTGGCGCAGCGAATCGAGCACTTGCCGCTGGAACTCCGGCAACTCGTCGAGGAACAGCACGCCGAGATGCGCGAGGCTTACTTCGCCGGGCCGCGCCTTTGCGCCGCCGCCGACGAGCGCGGGCATCGAGGCCGAATGGTGGGGTGCGCGGAACGGGCGGGTGCGGATCAGTTTGCCGCCGTCGAGTGCGCCCGCGACAGAGGCGACCATCGAGACCTCCAGCGCCTCGCGCGGGGAGAGCGGCGGCAGGATCCCGGGCAGTGTGGCGGCGAGGAGCGATTTGCCCGCGCCCGGCGGCCCGGAGAACAGCAGGTTATGGCCCCCAGCCGCCGCCACTTCGAGCGCGCGTTTGGCGGTTTCCTGGCCTTTCACGGCGGCGAGGTCTGGCGCGCCGACGGGTTCGTCGGCCACGGTCGCCACGGGCGGGCTGAGAAGCTGCGTGCCTTTCAGGTGGTTGAGCAGGCTGAGGAGATCGGGCGCGGCGAGCACGTCGCAGCCTGCCCATGCCGCCTCGCCGCCCTGCGCGGCGGGGCAGATGAGGCCGAGTTCATTGGACGAGGCGTGGAGCGCAGCGAGCAGCACGCCGGGCACGGGGCTGACGCGCCCGTCGAGCGCGAGTTCGCCGACCGCCGCGTAGCCGGCGAGGGCTTCGAGGTCGACGACGCCCATCGCGGCGAGGAGGCCGAGCGCGATGGGGAGATCGTAGTGGCTGCCTTCCTTGGGCAGGTCGGCGGGCGAAAGGTTGACGGTGATGCGCTGGAAGGGAAGCGCGAGGCCGATGGCGGAAAGCGCCGCGCGCACGCGCTCCTGGCTTTCGGCCACGGCCTTGTCGGGCAGGCCGACGATGGTGAACTTGGCGCCCCCGCGCGCGATCTGCACCTGCACATCGATGCTGCGCGCTTCGAGCCCGATGAACGCGACTGTCTGCACGCGCGCAACCATGACCGGCATTCCCCCGTTGATGCACCGAAACAATGCACCGGAGGACACCGGTAAAGTGCGCCAACATTGCCGTCAAACCCCTGAGGATACGGCCTCTTTTTTGACACGTCGCAGGCGCATCGTGCGCGGCGGAAACGATTCGCGCGTCTTCAAGGATTCCCGGTGACCACGCCCTCCCCATCCGCTCGCAAGCCGCGGCGGCCGCGTTCGCTCGCGCGCCGCGGCGCGGAGATCACGGCGGGCGTGATGCTGATGATTCTGTCTCCGATCATCGGCGGGCCGCTGATTCCGGGGCCGTTCGGCTTCATCGGATCGGCGATCGGCCTTGCGCTCGTGCTCCGGAACTCGCACTGGGCGCGCAAGCGCTACGTCGCGTTCAAGCGCCGCTATCCGAAGATCGCGCGCTGGGTCGACATGGGTCTTCGCCGCCGCAAGCGGCCGCATCCGGAGTAGGCGCGTCCATGCTTTCCGTTGACTTTGGGCGCGCGCTTGGCTTATGCGCTCGCCCGAAGGTTTCGGCCGCGATTGCGCGAGCACGCGTGCGCGGCCGTTTTTATTGATTCGATTCGCAAGAAGGCATGTCCGATGAAGCGCACCTACCAACCGAGCAAGCTCGTCCGCAAACGGCGTCACGGCTTCCGCACGCGCTCGGCGACGCCGGGCGGCCGCAAGGTTCTGGCGGCCCGCCGCGCGCGCGGCCGCAAGCGGCTGTCGGCGTAGCCCCGACGCCGGAGCGGCTCCGTGCGCGGCGCGACTTTCTCGCCGCGAACAAGGGACGCCGCGCTGTGACCGACGGTTTCATCCTGCTGGCCCGCGACCGCGCTGATGGCGGCGGTGTGCGCGTCGGTTTCACCGTCACCAAGAAGATCGGCAATTCGGTCGTCCGCAACCGATTGAAGCGCCGCCTGCGCGCGCTCGTTTCCGAATCGATGCCTGCGCTGGCGTCTCCCGCCCATGATTATGTGCTGATCGGCCGCGAGGCCGGGCTGACCCGCGCTTATGCGGACATGATCGCCGATCTGCAGCGCGCCGTGCGGAAGGTCGCAAGATGATCGGTAGGCTGGCCGCCCGGATGATGATCCTCGTGGCGCGCGGCTGGCAGCTGACCTTCTCGGCGATCCTGCCGCCAACGTGCCGGTTCGCGCCGTCGTGCTCGGCCTATGCGATCGAGGCGATCGAGCGGCATGGCCCTATCAAGGGTGGCGCGCTCGCGCTTCGTCGGATATTGCGCTGCCATCCGTGGGGCGGTTCGGGGTTCGATCCCGTCCCCGGTTCAGAAAACCAAATGAAGTCGAGGCCCTGCTGCGGGCCGCAAGAAGGTGGTCGAGCTTGAGCGATAATCGCAACATGTTTCTGGCGATCCTGTTGTCGATCGTCGTGCTGTTCGGCTGGGCTGCCGTTTCGGAGCGCTTCTTCCCGACGCCGAAGTCCAACGCACCGGTGAGTGCCGCGCAGAAGGCGGATGGCGCGGCGCCGGTCGCGGATGCGCCCACCATGCTGCGCGAGCGGGCGGCGGTGATCGCGGAAGGCACGCGCGTTGCAATCCGCACGCCTGCGCTTTCGGGCTCGATCAATCTTGAAGGCGCCCGCATCGACGACCTGCTGCTGCTGCGCCACGACGAGACGCTGAAGAAGGATTCGCCGAACGTCCGCCTGTTTTCGCCTTCGGGAACGCAGGGCGCGTACTTCGCGGAATTCGGCTGGACCGGGTCCGCGGGCCTGCCGACCGCCGAAACGCGCTGGACGGCGAGCGCGCCGACGCTGACGCCCGAACAGCCGGTGACGCTGTCGTGGACGAACGCCGCGGGCCAGACCTTCCTGATCGCTTTGTCGGTGGACAAGGACTATCTGTTCACCGCGAAGCAGAGCATCGTGAACAAGGGCGGCCAGGCGCTCGTGGCGCGGCCCTACGGGCTTGTCGCACGCGTCGGCACCGGGCCGGACAAGAGCACGTTCAACGCCCACACCGGGCCGATCGGCGTGTTCGGCGGCAAGACCAGCTACGACAATAATTACGAGGACATCGACGAGGCGCCGGACCGGCAGATCGATTTCCGCTCGAAGGGCGGCTGGATCGGCTTCACCGACAAATACTGGCTTTCCGCACTGATCCCCGCGAACGACGCGACGTTCGACGCGAACTTCCGCGGCGGCGGCGATCAGCGCTATCAGGCCGGCGTGCGCGGCGAGCCGCTTGCCGTCGGCCCCGGCCAGACGGCCGCGACGACCACGCGCCTGTTCGCGGGCGCGAAGGAAGTGGACGTCCTCGATCGCTATCAGGATGGTCTCGGCGTCGTCCGCCTCGGCAGCGCCATCGATTGGGGCTGGTTCGAGGTGATCGCGAAACCGATCTTCCACCTGCTCGACTGGCTGTTCGAGAAGACCGGCAACCTCGGTGTCGCCATCATCGGCCTCACCATCCTCATCCGCTTCGTGCTGTTCCCGATCGCGAACAAACAATACGCCTCGATGGCGAAGATGCGGCAGGTGCAGCCGAAGATGAAGGCGCTGCAGGAGCGCTACAAGGACGACAAGCTGAAGCTCCAGCAGGAGATGATGGAGCTGTACAAGACGGAGAAGGTCAATCCGCTCGCGGGCTGCTTGCCGATCCTCTTGCAGATCCCGATCTTCTACGCGCTCTACAAGACGCTGTTCCTCGTCATCGATATGCGGCACCAGCCGTTCTACCTGTGGATCAAGGACCTTTCCGCGCCCGATCCGCTGACGCCGGTGAACCTGTTCGGCCTGCTGCCGTTCACGCCGCCGCCCTATATCGGCATCGGCGTGCTGCCGATCCTGCTCGGCATCACGATGTGGCTTCAGCAGAAGCTCAATCCGCAGCCGCTCGACGAGATCCAGCAGAAGGTGTTCGCCATCCTGCCGTGGATGTTCATGATCATCATGGCGCCGTTCGCGGCGGGTCTGCAGCTCTACTGGACGGTGAACAACATCATCTCGATCGCCCAGCAGTGGGTGCTGATCCGCAAGCATCCGGCGCCCGCGCCCGAACCTGCCAAAGCAAAATGACCGGCGTCAGCCCCCGGGAGGCGAACCGGCTGTTCACGGGGCCGATCGCCTTCGTGAAGTCGGCGCCGACGATGGACGATCTGCCCCCGGCGAACCTGCCGGAGGTGGCGTTCGCGGGGCGTTCCAATGTCGGCAAGTCTTCGCTTTTGAACGCGCTGACGGCGCGGAAGGGCCTCGCGCGCACTTCGAACACGCCGGGGCGCACGCAGCTTCTCAACATCTTCGATGTGGGCGAGCCCGCCGTGCTGCGCCTCGTCGACATGCCGGGCTATGGCTATGCCGAGGCACCGAAGAAGATGGTGGACGCGTGGAAGCGCGCCGTGTTCGATTACCTGCGCGGGCGCGCCAATCTGAAGCGCGTGCTGCTGCTGATCGACAGCCGCCGCGGTATCGGCAAGGTCGATGAAGACGTGATGGACATGCTGGATAGCGCTGCCGTCTCCTACCAGATCGTGCTCACCAAGACGGACAAGGTGAAGGAAAGCTGGGTCGCGAAGCTGCGCGAGGATCTTCCGGCGCTTCTGAAGCGGCATCCGGCATCGTTCCCCAGCCTGCTCGCCACCAGCTCCGAAAAGAACCACGGGATCGAAGACCTGCGCGCTGCGGTGCTCGGGGCGGCGAAGGACGAGGCGGGCATATGAAACTGGTGATCGGCAACAAGCGCTACTCGTCGTGGTCGCTGCGCGGCTGGCTCGCAATCAGGCAATCGGGTCTCGCATTCGACGAAGTGGTGATCCCGATGGATACGCCCGAATTCGCCGCGGCGAAGGCGGATGCCTCGCTGATGCCTTCGGGCACCGTGCCCGTGCTTTGGGATGGCGACGTCGTGGTGTGGGAGAGCCTCGCGATTATCGACTGGCTCGCCGACCGTGTCGGCCGCGACGTCTTCTGGCCGAAGGACGACGCGGCGCGGGCGCTCGCGCGTTCGATCGCGGCGGAGATGCACGCAGGTTTCATCAATCTGCGCAGGCACTGTCCGATGAACACGGGGCGGACCTATCCGGCGTTCGCGCTGACGCCGGAGGTGGAGCGCGACATCGGCCGCATCGACGCACTGTGGCGCGAGGCATTGCATGGTTTCGGCGGTAACGGTGGCCCTTATCTGTTCGGCGCGTTCGGCGCGGCGGACATCATGTACGCCCCCGTCGTCACGCGGTTCCGCACCTACGACGTGCCGCTCTCCGATGCATCAGAGGCCTATGTGAACGCTGTTCTCGCGCACCCGTTCATGCAGGACTGGTATGCAGGCGCGGATGCCGAGGACTGGCGGCTCGACCGGATCGAGTTCTGACCGTCTCCCCTCTCCTTCAGGGGAGGGGCTATTTATAGCGTTTCGCCGCAGCCTTCGTAGCGTTTGCCGTCCAGCGTCATGGTGACGGCGTAGGCGTAGGGCTTGCCGCTCATCGCGTCTTCGCACCGCTTCCTCACGATCGAAACAGCGAGCGACGACTTGCCCTGCGCGGCGGAGAAGCTGCTCGTACCTTCGAGCGCGAGGCGGGCGGGCGCCTTGAACGTGGCGGTCTTCGATCCGTAGTCGGCGATCACCTCCACGTCGCGGCCGGTGGCGATGTCCATCGTCCAGCCCGGCTCCTGTCCAACGGCATGGAAATGCACGGTGGGGCCCGGCGCGGCGGTTTCGGGGAAGCCGCCGGGCTGGTCCCATTCGCGCGGGCCGTTGACGCGCCAGATTTCCTTGCCCTTCGCATCATAGAGCACGGTGAAGGGCAGGCCCGGCGCGCCGAGCGTGGTGGCGAGTGCGCCTTCCTCGTCGAGGAGGATGGTCATGTGCTGAAGCTTCGCCTTTGCAAGGAAGGGCTTCACCTTCCCCCAGCCCTGCAGATCCTGGCTGATGCCGATCACCGCCATTTCGCCCGCTTTCGCTTTCGCCAGCCGGTCGAGCGCGGGCATTTCGGCGATGCAGGGCGCGCACCATGTCGCCCACAGGTTCACGAGTACGGGTTTGCCGTGGAAATCGGCGAGCGTCACCTTGCTGCCGTCCTCACGCGCGAAGGCCTGCGTGGGCGCGGGCGTGCCGGCCTGCGAGGTGTCCACGACGCCCGCTTCGGCTTTCTTCGCTGCCGGGGCCGCGCTTTCTTGCGAGGCGAGCGCGTCTGCTTTATCGGCCTCCTTGGCGTTGCCGCAGGCGGAAAGCGGCATGAGAACGAGGATCGCGAACATTACGGACCGCATTGCAAGCTCCAATGACATGTGGGGCGGCCGCTTCGCCGAAGGGCCGTCTGCTGTCATGCGTGACATTAATGTCTCTATCGGCGTGGACAAGCGCCTGTGGCGTCAGGACATCGCGGGCAGCCGCGCGCACGCCGCGATGCTGGCGGCGGCGGGCATCCTTTCTGCGGGCGACGCCGCCGAAGTCGCGCGGGGTCTCGATGCGATCGAGGCCGAGTATGCTGTGGGCGGTCTCGTGGAGAACGCTGCGCTTGAAGACATCCACATGCATGTCGAGGCGCGGCTGAAGGAGATCATCGGCGAGCCCGCCGGGCGGCTGCATACGGCGCGCTCGCGCAACGATCAGGTGGCGACCGATTTCCGCCTGTGGGTGCGCGATGCGATCGACGCGATCGACGCGGGGCTCGGCGGTTTCCAGAAGGCGCTGCTCACCCGCGCGGAACAGCACGCGGAAGACGTGATGCCGGGCTTCACGCACCTGCAGACGGCGCAGCCCGTCACGCTCGGCCATCACCTGATGGCGTATTTCGAGATGACGCGGCGGGATCGCGGGCGTTTTGCCGATGCGCGGGCACGGCTCAACGAATCGCCGCTCGGTGCGGCGGCGCTCGCGGGCACGTCGTTCCCGATCGATCGCCACGCGACGGCGAAGACGCTCGGCTTCGACCGGCCGATGGCGAACAGCCTCGATGCGGTTTCGGACCGTGATTTTGCGCTCGAATTCCTGTCGGCGGCGGCGATGACGGGGCTGCACTTGTCGCGGCTCGCCGAGGAGATCATCATCTGGGCGAGCCAGCCCTACGGCTTCGTGAAGCTGCCGGACGCTTTCTCGACCGGTTCGTCGATCATGCCGCAGAAGCGCAACCCGGACGCTGCCGAACTGGTGCGCGCAAAGGCAGGGCTGTTCCTCGGCGCGTATCAGCGTCTTGCCGTCATCATGAAGGGCCTGCCGCTCGCTTATTCGAAGGACATGCAGGACGACAAGGCGCCGGTGTTCGAGGCGTTCGACACGCTCGCGCTGTGCCTCGCCGCGATGACCGGCATGGTGGAGACGATCACGTTCGACACCGCCCGGATGCGCGCGGCGGCGGGCACCGGTTTCTCCACGGCGACCGACCTTGCCGACTGGCTCGTCCGCGAGGGCGGCGTGCCGTTCCGCGAAGCGCACCACATCACGGGGCGCTGCGTTGCGGCGGCGGAGGCTGCGGGCTCTGACCTTGCGGCGCTGCCGCTCGAAACGCTGCGCGGTATCGACGCCCGCATCGATGAGCGGGTTTTCGGCGTGCTTACCGTCGATGCCTCGGTCGCGAGCCGCACGAGCTTCGGCGGCACGTCGCCCGCGAACGTGCGCGCGGCCGTTGCCGCTGCGCGGGAGGCCGGACAATGAAGGCTGCACTGCCTCTGCTGCTTCTCCTTGCCGCGTGCGGAGCCAAGGGGCCGCTCGCGTGGCCCGAGGGTGGCCCACCCGCGCCGCCGCCCGGCGTAAAGGAGCCGCTCACCACCGAGCAGATGCTCGATCCGCCGACGCAGGCCGCACCCGAGCGCGTCGATGATCCCGTCCGCCGCTCCGAAGAGCGCCGCGACGACGAATTCGATCTGCCGCCGGGGCTCTGATGGACCATTTCGAGCACAGGAACGGCCGCCTGATGGCCGAGGATGTCGACGTGGCCGCGCTGGCGGAGGCCGTCGGCACGCCCTTCTATTGCTACTCGTCGGCGACGATCGAGCGGCACTTCACCGTGTTCCGCGATGCGGTGGCGGGCGCGGGCAATGCCCCGCCGCTCGTCGCTTATGCGGTGAAGGCGAATTCGAACCAGGCGGTGATCGCAACGCTCGCGCGGATCGGCGCGGGGGCCGATGTCGTGTCGCTCGGCGAGATGAAGCGCGCGCTTGCGGCGGGCGTTCCGGCCGAGCGGATCGTGTTCTCCGGTGTCGGCAAGACGGCGGATGAGATGGAGGCCGCCGTTCAGGCGGGCGTCTATCAGATCAATCTGGAATCGCTGCCCGAGGCGGAGATGCTCTCGGCCGTCGCGGCGCGCATGGGCCGGACCGTGCCGGTCGTGTTCCGCGTGAACCCCGATGTCGACGCGGGCACGCACGCCAAGATCTCGACGGGCAAGGCCGAGAACAAGTTCGGCATCCCCATCGATACCGCGCAGGAGGCGTTTGCGCTGGCGGCAGCACTCCCCGGTATCGAGCCGGTCGGCGTCGCGCTCCACATTGGCAGCCAGCTCACTGACCTTGCCCCGCTGGAGAAGGCGTTCACCCGCCTCGGCACGCTCATCGCGGATCTGCGCGCGGCGGGCTTCACGGTCAGCCGCGCCGATCTCGGCGGCGGGCTCGGCGTGCCCTATTCGGCGCACACGCCCGGACCGCCGCTTCCGGAAGCTTACGGTGCGATGGTCGCGCGCGTCACCGCCGGGTGGGACGTGCGCCTCACCTTCGAGCCGGGGCGCGTGATTGTCGGCAACGCGGGCGTGCTCGTCTCGCGCGTCATTCGCGTGAAGACGGGCGCGACGACCGATTTCGTCATCATCGACGCGGCGATGAACGATCTGCTGCGCCCCAGCCTCTACGACGCATGGCACGACATCGATTCAGTGATGCAGACGGAAGAGCTGATGACCGCAACCGTCGTCGGCCCGGTGTGTGAAACCGGCGACACGTTTGCGGAAGGGCGTGAGATTCCCGCGGTGGAGGCCGGCGATCTGGTCGTATTCCGCACGGCGGGCGCTTATGGTGCGGCGATGGCTTCGACCTACAACTCCCGTCTGCTGACGCCCGAGGTGCTAGTGAAGGGCGACAAGTGGGCGCTGGTGCGGCCGCGCAGCACGATCGAGGATCTGATCGCGCAGGACCGCGTGCCGAACTGGGTCGGATAGCGCGATGACCGCACCCGCGCCGCAGCAAGCCTTCCTTGCCGCGATGCGCGTGCCGCTCGCCTTTTCGGGGATCGTTCTCGCCGCCGAGCGCGCGCTGCCGCGCGAACTCGGCCTTGTGCTCACCCTCTGGCTACTGTGGCTCGCCGCCGCATTGCTTGGGCTCGTGCAGGCTTTGCCGGGAACGCTGCGCGTCGCGCTGCTCGCGCTGCTCATCGTCGGCAGTGTCGCCCTGCTGGTCCGCGCGGGATGGCGCATCGGCATTCCCACGGCGGCCGCGCGCCGGGCACGGCTGGAACGGGGCGGCGGGCTCAGTCGGGGCGCGCTCGCGCTTGTCGCGGATGTGCCCGTCAGCGACCCCGACGGCTTCGGCGCTGCGCTCTGGGGCCGTGCACTTGCCGATGCACAGAAGCTGCGCCCACGACTTGGCCGTTTCGAATGGCAGCCGACGCTCGAAACCCGTTACGGGCTCTGGCCGCTCATCGGCACGGCGCTGTTCCTCGGCCTGATGCTCGCGAAGGCGGAGGCGCCGCAGAGACTCGCGGCTGCCGTCTCGCCGTGGCCGACGACGCTGGAAGGCGTGCGTGTCGCGGTGACGCTGGAGCCGCCTGCCTATGTGGGCGCGCCGCCGCGCCGCATCGACCTGAAGGGCGGAGCGAACGCCGCGCTCGACGGGCTTGCCACAAGCCGGGTCACGATCCGCGTCCAGGGTCTTGAGGGCGGCTGGCATGTCGCCGGACCCGGCATCGATGCGGCGACGGAAGGCGGGCGCGTATCCTTTCCGCTTGCGCGTGCGGGCGAATACAGCGTGCAGCAGGGCGCGCGCCGGATCGCGACGCTCGATCTCTCGCTCGCCGCCGATCTCAGGCCTGCGATCCGTTTCGATGGCGATCCCGCCATCACGCCCACCGGCGCGCTTCGGCTCGGCTTCCGCCTGCGCGACGATCACGGTGTCTCCGCGCTGTCGCTACGCGTCCGGCGCGGCAAGGCGGTGCGCGATGTCGATCTCGAAACGCGCGTGCCGCCGGGGCGGGGCAGTCTCTTCGCCGATCTCACCCCGCACCCGTTCGCCGGATCGACCGTCGAGCTGATGCTCGTCGCCACCGACGGCGCCGGGCATGAGGGCGTGTCGCCGCCCATCCGCATCACGCTGCCGCAGCGCCGCTTTGCCAATCCGCTTGCGCAGGCGATCGTCGCCGTGCGCGCCGACCTGCTCGCGGGCGCGAAGCGGAGCGGGGTAGCGCGCCGCCTTTCGGGGTTGGCAGCCAATCATCCGGCCTTCCAGGATGACCTCGGCGTATTTGCGGGGCTGCGCGCCGCGACGTGGCGGCTGGTGCACGATCCGCGCAAGGATGCGCGGGACAGCATCGCAGCGCTGCTGTGGGACATCGCGACCGATCTTGAAGACGGCGGTGCGACACAGGCGATGGACGCGATGCGCCGCGCGATGGAAGACTTGGCGCGCGGCATCGGCGCGGGTGACGACGCGTCGATGGCCGGGATGGCGGACCGGCTGGAAGCCGCGATGAGCGAGTATCTCAGCCGGCAGATCGCCGCCGCGCTCGCGGAAGGCGGCGCGCCGCCGCCCTCATCGGCGGGAGGCACCGGCATGTCGGTGGACCTTGGCTTCCTCGACCAAATGTTCGCGGACCTGCGCGACCGGCTGGCGGCGGGCGACAAGGCGGGCGCGGCAGAGGCGCTTGCGAACCTTCGGCAGCTGATGGAGACGATCCGCTTCGGCAATGCCGCGCCCGATCCCGAAGCGCAGGCGCGTGCCGCTGCTGCTGCCGAAGCCGCAAAGGCGCTTCGCGATATCGAGATGCGGCAGGGTGTGCTGCGCGATGCGACCATTGCCGACATGATCGAAGCCTCGTTCGGAAACGACAGTGGCCTGCGCGAAAATGCACCGCCGCAGCGCACGCTGGGGTCCGACACGGAAGCGCTCGTTAAAAAGTTCGGTGTGGCCGGCGTTCCCGCCCCGCAGCCGCTCGGTGCCGCTGGAAAGGCGATGGCGGAAGCGGCGCGGGCGCTTGGCGTGGGGGACGCGGGCGGCGCGATCCGGGCGCAGACACGTGCGCTCGATCTGCTTCGGCAGGCGGCGAATGCAGCGGAGGCAACGGCGCAGCAGATGGCGCAGGCGGCGGGCGCGGGCGCGATGCAGCCGGGCGCGGCGGGCTCCGGGCTCGATCCGCTCGGCCGCCCCGGTACGGGGTTCGGGCAGGGCGCGGTCAAGCTGCCCGATCAGGCCGATGTGCGGCGCATCCAGCGGATACGAAAGATTCTCGAAGAACGCGCAAGCGACCCCTCGCGTTCGGAAGAGGAACGGGGCTATTACCTCAGACTTCTCAAGCGGTTCTAGGACGGGAGAGCGAAAGCGGATGCGCAAGGTTCGGACAGCGGTGTTCCCCGTGGGTGGCCTCGGCACGCGGTTCCTGCCCGCGACCAAGGCGATGCCCAAGGAGATGCTGCCCGTCGTCGACCGGCCGCTGATCCAGTACGCGGTCGACGAGGCGGTCGCGGCGGGGATCGAGCAGATGATCTTCGTCACCGGTCGCGGCAAGAACGCGATCGAAGACCATTTCGATCGCCACTACGAACTCGAAACGACGCTCGGCGAGCGCGGTAAGAAAGAGGTGCTGGCGCAGCTCGACGGCACGCGATTCGCGGCGGGCACCATCGCCTATGTGCGTCAGCGCGAGCCGCTTGGGCTCGGCCATGCCGTCTGGTGCGCGCGGCACCTCATTGGCGACAACCCGTTTGCGGTGCTGCTGCCCGACGAACTGCTGTGGAACCCGGCGCGGCCCTGCCTGAAAGCGATGATCGAGGCACATGCCGAGGTCGGCGGCAATGTGATCGGGGTGCTCGATGTGCCGCGCGAGCATACGCACCGCTACGGCATCGTTTCGCCCGGCGCGCAGCGCGGCGCGCTCACCGAAGTGCGCGGCCTCGTCGAGAAGCCGAAGCCCGCCGATGCGCCCTCCACGATGGCGGCGATCGGCCGCTATATCCTGGAGCCGGCGATCATGGACAAGCTGGAGGCCCGGAAGCGCGGCGCCGGCGACGAGATTCAGCTTACCGACGCGATGGCGGAGCTGATCGGCGGTTCGCCCTTCCACGCGCTGCCGTTTGAAGGCACGCGCTACGATTGCGGCGACAAGGCCGGCTATGTGACAGCGAACATCGCGCTTGCGCTCGAACGCGACGATATAGGCCCGGAGGTGAAGGCGTGGATCGACGCGAACGTGCGCTGACGCCGCCGTCCGGCCTTATGCCGCCGCCGCTCGGGCGCTTCGCGCTCGAGGTGAAGGCCGTGCCGGAACTTTGCCGGTTCGTCATGAAAAGCCGGACGCATGGCCTGCCGAAAGGTGACGGTCATCCCGTGATTGTGTTTCCGGGCTTCCTGGCGGGTGATGCGCTGACATGGCCGCTGCGTCGCCGTCTCACTGCGCTCGGCTACTGGAACGCCGGATGGCGCTTTGGCACCAATCTCGGCCTCAAGCCCGGTCTGCTCGCGCAGATGGTGCATTATGTGAAGTCCGTGCACGCCGGGCAGAAGCGGAAAGTGAGCCTTGTCGGCTGGAGCCTCGGCGGGCTTTACGCGCGCGAGATCGCGAAGCGCATCCCTGACCGCGTGCGCCTGATCGTAACGCTTGGGACGCCCGCCGCGCGCGACCTGCACGCAAACAACGCGTGGCGGCTTTACGAGCGGCTGAACGACCACACGGTGGACGCGCCGCCGATCGAAACCAACCTCATGGAGTTGCCGTCGGTGCCGGTGACGGCGATCCTGACGCCGTTCGATGGCATCGTGGCGCCCGCGAGCGCCGATATCGGCAACGGCCCGACATGGGAGACGCTGAAGGTGGGCGGCACGCATATCGGGCTTGCGTGGAACGCCGACGTGCTGCGCATCGTTGCCGAGCGGCTGGCGCAGCCCGATGGGAGCTGGGCGCCCTATCGATCGCGCGCCTGATCCGGTTTCATGCTATGCTGCGGCCTTCGAGAGGGGAGGAACGCAGATGCGCCGTTTCCTGATCGCTGCCGCCGCGCTCGTCTCCGCGCCCGTGGCGGCGGCCGATCTTTCGTGGATGAGCGGGTGCTGGCAGCAGGTACAGCAGGAGCGCTGGACCGAGGAATGCTGGACCATGCCCCGCGCCGGGCAGTTGATGGGCTCAGGCCGCGCGGGTGATGCGGCAGGCGTGCGCAGCTTCGAATTCATGCGCATCGCGCCGGGTGCGGATGGGGTTTCCGTGTTCTGGGGCGCGCCGGGCGGCGGCTCGGCGGTGCCGTTCCGGCAGGTGAGCGCGGGAGACCGCGAGATCGTGTTCGAGAACCCGAACCACGATTTTCCCACGCGCGTGCGCTACTGGCGCGACGGCGAAGCGCTGAATGCGGAAATCTCGGGCGCTGACGGCACGAAGCCCATGTCCTGGCGTTTCGTCAGGATGTGAAAGCGCGTCCCCCTGCGCGGCAGGGGGAGGGCTTAGTTTGCCGCGGCGGCCTGCATCGCCTCGTAGCGGGCGACCTGCTTCTCGGCGACGGCGCGTTCGGCATCCGTCTTCGCGAGGCGCACGTCCTCGCGGGCGTCGGCGAGTTTCTTCGAAACTTCGTCTGCTTTGATCTCCGCCACCGGAACTGCGTTCTCGGCGAGGATGGTGAGGCCGCTGTCGTTCACCTCGGCGAAGCCGCCATCGATGAAGATGCGCGTCGCCGGGCTGCTCGCGCTTTCATATACCTCGATCGCGCCGGGGCGGATCGTGGACATGAACGGCGCGTGGCCCGCGAGCACGCCGAAGTCGCCTTCCGTGCCCGGCACGACCACCATGTGGACGTCGCCGGAGCGCAGAAGCCGCTCGGGGCTCACCAGTTCGAAGTGGAGGTTGTCCGCCATTTAGGCCGCTTCCGCCGCCATCTTCTTGGCCTTCTCGACCGCTTCGTCGATGCCGCCGACCATGTAGAAGGCCGCTTCCGGCAAGTGGTCGTACTCGCCGTCCACAACTGCCTTGAACGAGCGGACCGTGTCTTCGATCGCAACGAATTTGCCGGGGATGCCGGTGAAGACTTCGGCGACGTGGAACGGCTGCGACAGGAAGCGCTGGATCTTGCGGGCGCGGCTGACGGTCAGCTTGTCCTCTTCCGAGAGCTCGTCCATGCCGAGAATGGCGATGATGTCCTGCAGCGACTTGTACTTCTGCAGGATTTCCTGAACGCGGCGGGCCGTCTCGTAGTGCTCCTGACCGACGACGCGCGGTTCGAGAACGCGCGAGGTGGAGTCGAGCGGATCGACAGCCGGGTAGATGCCGAGCTCGGAGATCGCGCGCGAAAGCACGGTCGTCGCATCGAGGTGGGCGAACGAGGTGGCGGGCGCCGGGTCGGTAAGATCGTCGGCGGGTACATAGATGGCCTGCACCGAGGTGATCGAACCCTTGTTCGTGGAGGTGATGCGCTCCTGAAGCTGGCCCATGTCCGTCGACAGCGTCGGCTGATAGCCCACCGCCGAAGGAATACGGCCGAGCAGCGCCGACACTTCCGAGCCCGCCTGCGTGAAGCGGAAGATGTTGTCGACGAAGAACAGCACGTCCTGGCCTTCGACGTCGCGGAAGTATTCGGCGATCGTCAGACCCGAAAGGGCGACGCGCGCGCGGGCTCCCGGCGGCTCGTTCATCTGGCCGAACACCAGGGCGACCTTGGAGCCTTCCGGCGTCGGGTTGCCGTCGGCGTCCTTGGCGATGACGCCCGCGTCGAGGAACTCGTGATAAAGGTCGTTGCCCTCGCGGGTGCGCTCACCCACGCCCGCGAACACCGAGGTGCCGCCGTGGCCCTTGGCGATGTTGTTGATCAGCTCCTGAATAAGCACGGTCTTGCCGACGCCGGCGCCGCCGAACAGGCCGATCTTGCCGCCCTTCGCATAAGGCGCGAGCAGGTCGATGACCTTGATGCCCGTCGCGAGGATGCTCGTTTCGGTCGACTGGTCGACGAACAGCGGGGCTTCAGCGTGGATCGGTGCGCGGAGATCGGTGTTCACCGGGCCGCGCTCGTCGATCGGCTCGCCGATGACGTTGAGGATGCGGCCGAGCGTCTGCGGGCCGACCGGCACGCTGATCTGCGCGCCCGTGTCGGTGACCGGCTGGCCGCGCGTCAGGCCGTCCGTCGCGTCCATGGCGATCGTACGGACCATGTTCTCGCCGAGGTGCTGCGCAACCTCGAGGACGAGGCGCTTGCCCTGGTTCGTCGTTTCAAGAGCCGAAAGGATCGCCGGCAGCGCGCTGTCGAACTGCACGTCGACGACGGCGCCGATGACCTGCGCGATGCGGCCGGTGTTGTTGGTCGTCTTGGCCATGGGTCTCTATCCTTGCCTTCGTATCTGACTAGAGCGCTTCGGCGCCCGAAATGATCTCGACGAGTTCGGTGGTGATCGCTGCCTGACGCTGCCGGTTGTACTGGATCGACAGGCGGTTGATCATGTCGCCGGCGTTGCGCGTGGCGTTGTCCATCGCGGTCATGCGGCTGCCCTGCTCGGACGCGGCGTTTTCGAGGAGCGCGCGGAAGAGCTGGACCGAAAGGTTGCGCGGCAACAGGTCGGCGAGAATGCCTTCCTCATCCGGCTCGTACTCGACGGCTGCGGAAACGCCCGCCGCTACCTCGCCGCCGCCGGCCGTGACCGGAACGGGGAGGATCTGCTGCTCGGTCGGTTCCTGTACCAGCGCCGACTGGAACTTCGCGTAATAGAGATAGGCGACATCGAATTCGCCCGCTTCATAACGCGCGGTGATGTCGTCGGCGATCGGTGCAGCGTTTTCGAAGCCGATCTGCTTGACGCCGGCGAACTCGGTCGATGCGATGATCGTGCCGGGGAACAGACGGCGGATAACTGCGCCACCCTTCTTGCCGACGAGGTAGAACTTCACCGTCTTGCCCGCGGCGATCAACTCCTGGGCGCGAAGGCGTGCGGCCTTCACGATGTTGGCGTTGAACGCACCGGCGAGACCGCGATCCGAGGTGCAGACGACGAGGAGGTAGGTCTCCTCTTTGCCCGAGCCCGTCAGCATCTTCGAGGTCTGCGGACCCGGCGTCACGCGCGCGCCGAGAGAGGCGACGACCGCTTCGATCCGGCTCGCGTAGGGACGGCCCGCCTCGGCGGCTTCCTGCGCGCGCCGAAGCTTGGCGGCAGCCACCATCTTCATCGCCTTCGTGATCTTCTGGGTCGATTTGACCGAGGCGATCCGAAGCTTGAGGGATTTGAGGGTTGCCATCTAGGTGCCGGCCTTATGCGAAGGTCCGCACGAATTCCTTGAGGATCTCGTGCAGCTTGGCCGTGGTTTCGTCGGAGAGCGCGCCCGATTCGCGGATGCTGCGCAGGACTTCGCCGTTGTTGGCGCGCAGATCCGAGAGGAATGCGCCTTCGAAGCGGGTCACGGCGTTCGCCGGGATGCCGTCGAGGTAGCCGTTCACGCCCGCGAACACAGAAGCGACCTGCTCTTCCACCGGCATCGGCGAAAACTGCGGCTGCTTCAGAAGCTCGGTGAGACGCGCGCCGCGATTGAGAAGGCGCTGCGTCGAGGCGTCGAGGTCCGAACCGAACTGCGCGAACGCCGCCATTTCGCGGTACTGCGCCAGCTCCAGCTTGATCGAGCCCGCGACCTTCTTCATCGCCTTGGTCTGCGCGGCGGAACCGACGCGGCTGACCGAGAGGCCGACGTTGATGGCCGGGCGGATACCGGCGTTGAACAGGTCGGTTTCAAGGAAGATCTGGCCGTCGGTAATCGAGATCACGTTCGTCGGGATGTACGCGGACACGTCGCCCGCCTGCGTCTCGATGATCGGAAGCGCGGTGAGCGAACCGTTGCCGTTGGCGTCGTTCAGCTTGGCCGCACGCTCCAGGAGGCGCGAGTGGAGATAGAACACGTCGCCCGGATAGGCTTCGCGGCCCGGCGGGCGGCGAAGCAGCAGCGACATCTGGCGATAGGCGACCGCCTGCTTGGAAAGGTCGTCGTACACGATCACGGCGTGCATACCGTTGTCGCGGAAGAATTCGCCCATCGCGCAGCCGGTGTAGGGCGCGAGGAACTGCAGCGGCGCGGGGTCCGAAGCGGTCGCGGCGACGACGATCGAATATTCCATCGCGCCGTTCTCTTCGAGCGCACGCACGATCTGCGCCACGGTGGAGCGCTTCTGACCGACGGCGACGTAGATGCAGTACAGCTTCTTCGATTCGTCGGTGCCGGCGTTCGCGGCCTTCTGGTTGATGAACGTGTCGAGCGCCACGGCGGTCTTGCCGGTCTGGCGGTCGCCGATGATGAGCTCGCGCTGGCCGCGGCCGACGGGAACCAGCGCGTCGAGCGCCTTGAGGCCGGTCTGCACCGGCTCGTGCACCGACTTGCGCGGGATGATGCCCGGCGCCTTCACTTCGACGAGGCGGCGTTCGGTCGAATCGATCGGGCCCTTGCCGTCGATCGGGTTGCCGAGCGCGTCAACGACGCGGCCAAGAAGACCCTTGCCGACCGGCACGTCGACGATGTCGCCGGTGCGCTTGACGGTATCGCCTTCCTTGATCGACGCGTCCGAGCCGAAGATCACGACGCCGACGTTGTCGACTTCGAGGTTCAGCGCCATGCCCTTGATGCCGCCCGGGAACTCGACCATTTCGCCCGCCTGGACGTTGTCGAGGCCGTGGACGCGCGCGATGCCGTCGCCGACCGACAGCACCTGGCCGACTTCCGAGACCTGCGCTTCGGTGCCGAAGTTCGCGATCTGGTCCTTGATGATGGCCGAAATCTCGGCGGCGCGGATATCCATCTTGCCTTAGCCTTTCATCGCCTGCGCCATCGCGCCAAGCTTGGTACGGATTGAACTGTCGATCATGCGGCTGCCGACCTTCACGACGAGGCCGCCGAGAATGGCGGGGTCGACGCTGACATCGAGCGCCACGTCGCGGCCGAGGCCGGCCTTGAGCTTCGCCTTCAGCGCGTCCTGCTGCTTCACGGTGAGCGCGTGCGCGGCCGTGACTTCGGCGGTCACCTCGCCCCGGTGGGCGGCGGCGAGACCGTTATAGTCGCGGATGATCGCGGAAAGCGCGCCGAGGCGGCGGTTTTCGGCGAGCACGCCGAGGAACTTCGAAGTCAGCGGATCGAGCTTCAGCGCCTTCGCGACGGCAGCGACCGCCTTCGCCGCTTCGCTGCGTCCGATCCGCGGCGACAGCGTCAGCCCGCGGAAGTCTTCCGATTCGGAAAGCGCTGCGCGAACCGCAGCAAGGCTCGTCTCGACAGCTTCGATCGCCTTGCCGTCACGGGCCAGATCGAACAATGCGGTGGCATAACGCCCCGAAAGTCCGTGTGCCCTGCTCCCTGTATTGCCGCCTGTATCCACGCGTCCTCTTGGGTCTCGTTCGGTGTAAGCCCGGATGTCGAATTGCCTGCGCATAGCGAAGGGCGCGCGAATGCACCCCCTTCACGACTGGCGGGGGCCGACTAGCACGCACCCCTTCTTGTTGCAAGGCAGCAAGAGGCGGAAAACACGGGCTGCCGGGCACGCGACGAAATGCCCCTGATGCGCGCCGGACAGCGCCGCGGATCGGCGATTGTTCATCAGCATGGGCGTAAGGACAGGCTTGTCTTCCGCTGGAGGTTTGTCGCCGTGGGCTTCACCCGATTCGCGTCCGTCCGATTGATGCTGCCGTTCGCTGCGCTGCTGCTTCCGGCCTGCATCGCGCGCACGGCGGTCGACATCGTGACACTGCCCGTGAAGGCGGCGAGCGCCGGGGTCGATGCCGTCACCACCAGCCAGTCGGAGGCCGACGAGAAGCGCGGCCGCGAGATCCGAAAGCAGGAAGAGCGCATCGGCAAGGCGCGCCGCAAGTGCGAGGATGCCAGTAAGCGCGGCGAATATGACGAGAAATGGTGCCCGATGGCTCAGGAAACCGTCAGCTACTGAGAGAGCAGGCTATCCCCACACCGCCTTGAGCCGCCGGTCCTGCCCGCAACCTGAGCGGTAGGCGCGGTAGCGCAGTGCATTCCGCTTCGCAAAATCCTGATGGTAGCCTTCGGCAGGGTAGAAGGTCGCACTGCCGCGAATCGCCGTCGTCACCGGCTTGCCGAAATGCGCTTCGATCTGCGTGCGCGTGGTCTCGGCGATCGTGCGCTGCCCTGCGTTCATCGCGAAGACGGCGGTGTGGTAGGAGGCGCCCCGGTCGCAGAACTGGCCGTCCGGATCGAACGGGTCGATGTTGTGCCAGAAGGCGGCGAGCAGCTTCGCATAGGTGGTCTTTTCGGGATCGTAGACGACGCGCACGGCCTCGATGTGTCCGGTGCCGCCGCGCGTGACCTGCCGGTACGACGGGTTCGCCACGGTTCCGCCCGCGAAGCCCGAAACCGCCTCGATCACGCCCGGCTGCTTTTCCATCGCGGCCTCCGCCGACCAGAAGCAGCCCATGGCGAAGATCGCCTCTGCGCGCGCCGGTGCTTCGGCGGGCGCGAAGCCCCCAAGAAGCGGCAGGCCAAGAAGCAGCAGGCCCAGCAGAAGACGGGGCGCGGCGTGTCTCATTCCGTCTTTTCCGGCACGAACGCTAGCGAGACGCCGTTGATGCAGTGGCGCTGACCGGTGGGAAGCGGGCCGTCGTCGAACACGTGCCCGAGGTGCCCGCCGCAGCGGCCGCACAGCAGCTCCGTCCGCACCATGCCGTGGCTATGGTCCGGGCGCTCGACGATATCGCCTTCGGCGCGCGTGAAGCTTGGCCAGCCGCAGCCGCTGTCGAATTTGTCGGCGGAGCCGTAAAGCACCGCGCCGCAGCCCGCGCAGACGAACTCGCCCTCGCGCTTCTCGTCGTTGAGCGGGCTCGACCACGGGCGCTCGGTGCCCGCTTCGCGCAGCACGCGATATTGTTCTGACGAGAGCCGGGCCTTCCACTCGGTTTCCGTCAGTCTCCTGTCCATCGTCATCGTCCTTTCAGGTTGTTGTCGGCACGAAGCCGAGCGCGTCGCCGTTGATGCAGTGCCGCGTGCCCGTGGGCGGCGGTCCGTCGCTGAACACGTGGCCGAGGTGACCGCCGCAGCGACGGCAGTGCACCTCGCGGCGGACCATGCCGAGCGTTAGGTCGGTCTTCGTGGCGACCGCATCCCTGATCGCCCGCGTGAAGCTCGGCCAGCCGGTGCCGCTGTCGTACTTGTCGGCCGATCGGTAGACCGGCAGCGCGCAGCCTGCGCAGGTGAAGGTGCCCTTGCGCTTTTCCTTGAGCAGCGGGCTCGTGAAGGCGCGTTCGGTGCCCGCCTTGCGCAGGATATAATATTGTTCGCCCGTCAGGCGGCGTTTCCACTCGGCGTCGCTGTAGCGGATGGGGAAGTCGCCGACCGGCTTCTCGTCCCCGGCAAGCGCCCGGTGTCCCATGAGGCCAGCACCCAGCAACCCTGCGCCGAGCCCAAGAAATTCACGTCGGATCATGCACACATCCTCCGTGGGACTATACGTATGAGCCGCCCAAAAGGTTACAAGCTTCTAGGGCCAATCTACATTCAGCCCTGACGGCCTGCAAATGGCGGCTTCCCGTGCTTCCGGTGCTCACGTACCTTTAGTACGCTCCGCTCCGGGTCACGAAAATCCACCATTTTCGGCACGTCATCTTCTGAATGTCGATTGGCCCTAAACGAAGCTGTAAGGGTCGATGTCCACGGAAACGCGCACGTTCCGGGGCACCTCGACGCCCCCCAGCCAGTCTGCGATCAGCCCTTGCACATCCGCCCGCCGCGCGGCGTGGACGAGAAGCCGGTGCCGGAAACGCCCACGTAGCAGCGAGAGCGGCGCGGGGGCGGGGCCGAGGATGGTGAGGCCGTCGATGCCCGTGGGCGCGGCGCGACCGATCGCGCGGGCGGTTGCCGCGACCTCCGCCTCGTCCGGCCCGGAAACGATGATCGCGGCAAGGCGCCCGAACGGCGGCATCGCGGCGGCGCGGCGCGCCTCCGTCTCGGCGGCGTAGAAGCCGGGCGCATCGCCCGCGACGAGCGCGGCGAGCACGGGCGCTTCGGGCTGGTGCGTCTGGATATAGACGTGCCCCGGCTTTTCGCCGCGCCCCGCACGCCCGGCGACCTGGCTGATCTGCTGGAAGCTGCGCTCCCCCGCGCGGAGGTCGCCGCCTTTCAGCGCAAGGTCGGCATCGACGACGCCGACGAGCGTCAGCTCGGGAAAGTGGTAGCCCTTGGTGATGAGCTGTGTGCCGATGAAGATATCGATCTCGCCGCCAAGCGCGCTGTCGACGAGCGCCTTCGCCTGCGCGGGCGAGTGGATCGTGTCCGACGTGACGAGCGCGACGTTCGCGTCCGGGAACAGCGCGGAAACCTCCTCGGCGATGCGCTCCACGCCGGGGCCGCAGGCGACGAGGCTGTGTTCCTCGCCGCACTCCGGGCAGGCCTCGGGCACGGCTTCGACAAGCCCGCAATGGTGGCATTGCAGGCGCTTCACGAGCCGGTGCTCGACCATCCACGCCGTGCAGTTCGGGCACTCGATGCGCGTGCCGCAGTGGCGGCAGAGCGTGAGCGGGGCGTAGCCGCGCCGGTTGAGGAACAGCAGCGACTGTTCGCCGCGCGCGATCCTGTCCTTCATCGCCTCGACAAGCGGCGGCGCGAGCCAGCGACCGTGTTCGGGCGGGGTGACGCGCAGGTCGATCGCCTCGATGCCGGGCATCTGCGCGCCGCCAAAGCGGCTCGCGAGTTCGAGGTGGCGGTAGCGGCCGCGCGTGACCTGCGCCAGCGTTTCGATGGCAGGGGTGGCGGTGGCGAGGACGATGGGAATCTCCTCGATCTGTGCGCGCATCACGGCGACATCGCGCGCGTGATAGGGAACGCCGTCTTCCTGCTTGAAGCTCGTCTCGTGTGCTTCGTCGACGACGATCAGGCGCAGGTCGGGGTAGGGGAGGAACAGCGCCGAACGTGCGCCCACCACCACCTTCGCCGCGCCGCTCGCGGCCGCGCGCCATGCGGTGCGGCGCTCGGAGGAGCGCAGGTCGCTGTGCCACTGCACGGGCTTGCAGCCGAAGCGCGCTTCGAAGCGGCGGAGGAACGGTTCGGTAAGCGCGATCTCCGGCAGCAGCACGAGCGCCTGCCCGCCGGATTCGAGCGCAGCGGCGACGGCCTCCAGATAGGTTTCGGTCTTGCCCGATCCGGTGACGCCGTCGAGCAGGAAGGGCGCGAAGTCGTGCGCTTTCACCGCCGCGACCAGCGCAGAGGCAGCGGCCTCCTGCTCTGCCTCCAGCACGGGCGGGCCGAAATCGGGATCGGGGAGTGGTGGCGTGCGGTCCACCGACACTGTCACCGGTTCGATCGCTCCTGCCGAGATGAGCCCGCGAATCACCGCGTCCGAAACGCCCGACCATTCGGCAAGCTCGCGCACCAGCCCCTGCGCATCGCCGAGCGAGGAGAGGGCGGCCTCGCGTTTCTCCGTCATGCGTTCGGGGAGGATGCCGGAGACGCGGTATTCGGTGACGGTGCGCGCACCATCAAGCGCGGCGGAGACCGAGAGCACCATGCGCAGCACGGCAGCCGGAGGCACCAGATAATAGGCCGCAACCCACTCCACGAGCCGCCGCACGCTCGCCGGGATCGGCGGCACCGGCGCGATGCCGTGGATCGGCCTCAGTTTCGCGTCGGCGACTTCGGTCGTCGGCAGCCGGTCGGCTTCCCACACCACGCCGTGCAGCTCGCGCGGCCCGAGCGGCACGCGCACCACGCTCCCCACCGGTACGCCTTCGGCCGGCGCTCGGTAATCGAGTGGGCCAAGCGCGGCATTGCGGGTGAGCACACGGAGACGGGGGGCGGGCATCGCGCCCTTATGTAAGCACGCGCCCACGAAGGCAAAGCCGCGCTATGGACGCCCCGCGATTCGAATCGCTAAGGGCTGTTCAAACGCCTCTTTCGAAAGCCCGACCCATGAAATTCTTCGTCGACACCGCCGACACAAAGGACATCGCCGACCTCGCCGCCACCGGACTCCTCGACGGCGTGACGACGAACCCGAGCCTCATCCACAAGTCCGGCCGCGGTTTCGTGGAGGTCGTGACGGAGATCTGCGGGATCGTGGAAGGGCCGGTTTCGGCGGAAGTCGTCGCGCTCGACCACGAGACGATGATGAAGGAAGCCGAAGTCCTCCGCAAAATCGCCGACAACATCGCCATCAAGGTGCCGCTCACCATCGATGGCCTGAAGACCTGCAAGGCGCTGACCAGCGACGGCACGATGGTGAACGTCACGCTCTGCTTCTCGGCGAATCAGGCGCTGCTCGCGGCGAAGGCGGGCGCGACCTTCATCTCGCCGTTCGTCGGCCGCCACGACGACAACGGCCTCGACGGGATGCAGCTGATCAGCGACATCCGCCTCATCTACGACAACTACGATTTCGCCACCGAAATCCTCGTCGCCAGCATCCGCCATCCGATCCATGTGCTCGAATCGGCGAAGATCGGCGCGGACGTGATGACGGCCCCCCCGGCGGTGATCCGCGCGCTCTTCAACCACGTGCTCACCGACAAGGGCATCGCCGGCTTCCTCGCCGACTGGGAAAAGACCGGGCAGTCCATCCTTTAGCCATCCTCTAGCGCTCAGCTTCTTTTAACCATGTCCGCGATAGGGTCGCGGGCATGGCTGTTCTTGATTTCCAGTCCGAAGCGCTGGTTCGCCTGCGCACCCGTGTCGCCGTGCTCGGTGAGGCGAACAGCGACCTGCTCGCCTATGCGCGCGGCCACGCGGGCGCCGTGCAGCAGATCCACGCCGCCGCGCTCGCCGCGCTGGATGCGCGCGACTTCGAGCACCTGATCCATGTCGTGACGCAGGACTGGGTGGATATCCTCCGCATCGATGCCGTTGGCCTCGGGCTGACCACAAGCGGCCAGGGGATTCGCGCCAGTGCGAGCGGTGTGCAGTTCATCGATCCCGAGCAGGTCGAGCTCTGGTGCCACCTGCTCCCCGTGGGGCAGGCGCGCAGCGTGAAGCATGGCTCGCCCGTGTTCGGCCCGGCGGCCGAGCTCATCCGTTCGGAAGCGCTGATCGCGCTCAAACCCACGCCGCCCGCGCCCACCGGCATCATCGCGCTCGGCTCGCGCGCGCCGCACAACTTCGGCGATTATCATGGGAACGAGCTTCTCGCCTTTCTCGGCGATGTGGTTTCGCGCATGATCGCGCGGTGGATGCAGATCGAGCCCTAGACCCGGCGCTGAACCAGCCCGCGCACGCCCGCGTTGCGGAATGGCTCCAGCACCTCGAAGCCGCCGAGCGCCGCTCTGCGCACACGCTCCGCGCTTATCAGACAAGCCTCAACGGCTTCGTGCATTTCATGGGCGGGCATCTGGGTGCTGTGGTGACGGACAGTGCGCTTGCCGCGCTCAGCCTCGCCGACCTTCGTGCCTATCTCGCGCACCGCCGTGCCGAAGGCCTTGCCAACGTTTCCGTCGCGCGCGAGGTCGCATCGCTCCGCAGCTTCTTCCGCTGGGCGCGAAAGCATCGTGGCATCGATTGCAAGGCGATCGCGGGGCTTGCCTCGCCGCGTCTGAAGAAGCGCGTGCCGCGCCCGCTTGCGCCCGCAGATGCGACGGGTGTTGCAGACCTTGCGGGCGAGGAGGCGCGTGAGCCGTGGATCGGCGCGCGGGATACGGCGGTGCTGCTGCTGCTTTACGGATCGGGACTTCGCATTGCCGAGGCACTTTCGCTCACCGGCGATGTGCTGCCGATCGGCGCGGCGATCACTGTTACCGGCAAGCGCGGCAAGACGCGTGTCGTGCCCGTGCTGCCGAAGGTGCGCGAGGCGATCGAGGCCTATCTCGCGCTCGCGCCGTTTAGTCCCGCGCCCGGCACGCCGCTGTTCCGGGGCGCCAAGGGCGGCGTGCTTTCACCAGGCATGATCCGCGCTGCGATGCGTGCCGCACGCGCTGCGCTCGGTCTGCCGCCCTCAGCGACGCCGCACGCGCTTCGCCACAGTTTCGCGACGCATCTTCTCGCGCGCGGCGCGGACCTGCGTTCGATTCAGGAACTCCTCGGCCACGCCAGCCTCTCCTCGACGCAGGTCTACACGGAGGTCGATGCGGCGCGGCTGCTCGACGTTTACCGGCACGCGCACCCGCGCGCTTAGGCGTGCGGCTTCCACGTGATGACGCGCCAGAGGTAGCCGGCCACGCACACCACGATCACGGCGGTGCCGACCGGACCGACATAGGCCTCGATCTCGGCATAGTCCTGCCCCAGCTTGTAGCCCGCGATCGCGAGCAGCGAGGTCCAGCCGGCGGTGCCGATGGTCGAATAGATCACGAACTGCCGGAAGTTCATCTCCATGAAGCCGGCGGGCACGGAGACGAGCGAGCGCAGCGTCGGGAGCATCCGCCCGAACAGCACGAAGGCGGCGCCGTGCTGATCGAACCACTTGTGTGCCTTTTCGATGTCGCCGAGGCTGACGGTCAGCCAGCGGCCGAAGCGCCGGACGATCGGATCGAAGCGGTGGATGCCGATCTGCTTTGCGAGCAGATACCAGAAGATGTTGCCGAACATCGCGCCCGTGGTGCCCGCGATGATCGCGCCGACGAGGCTGAACGCGCCCTTTGCGGCTTCCAACCCCGCGAACGACATGATGATCTCGCTCGGGATCGGCGGAAACACCGTTTCCAGAAACATCAGGAAGGCGACGCCGAGATAGCCGGTCTCGGCGATCAGCTGTTGAACCCATTCACCCATATCAGCGGCCGAGCCTCCTCAAAATCGCGTCCCAGATCATGCCCGCCGTATCGGTGCCGTTGAACCGATCGATGGCGACAATGCCCGTGGGCGAAGTCACGTTGATCTCGGTAAGCCAGCCGTCGATCACATCGATGCCGACAAACAACAGCCCCCGGCGTTCAAGCTCCGGCCCCAGACGCGCGCAGATTTCCTCCTCGCGCGGCGTGAGCTGCGTCTTCGCCGCATTGCCGCCCGCCGCGAGGTTGGAGCGAATTTCGCCCGCCTTGGGCAGGCGGTTGATGGCGCCCGCGACCTTGCCGTCCACGAGCACGATGCGCTTGTCCCCGTCGCTCACCTTGGGAAGGAAGCGCTGCACCATGAAGGGTTCGCGCCACACGTTCGAGAACAGCTCGACGAGCGCGGGGAGGTTGCCGTCGTCTTCGCCGAGCTTGAACACGGCGGCGCCGGCGTTGCCGTGCAGCGGCTTCACGACGATGGCGCCGTGCGTCTTGCGGAACGCCAGCACCTCTTCCAGCCGCCTTGTGATCAGCGTCGGCGGCATCAGATCGGCGAACTGTGTGACGAACAGCTTCTCGGGCGCGTTCCGCACCTCGCGCGGGTTGTTCACGACGAGCGTTTCGCCGTCCAGCATCTCGAGGAGATGCGTTGCGGTGATGTAGCCGATGTCGAACGGCGGATCCTGCCGCATCAGCACGACATCGACGTCGCTGCCGAGGTCGATGTCGCGCGCTTCGCCGAGCGTATAATGGTCGCCGACCACGCGCCGCACGGAGACGGGCCGGGCATGGGCGATCACGCGGCCGTCGCGCCACGAAAGCTGATCGGCCAGATAGTGCCACATCGTGTAGCCGCGTTCTTCGGCCTTCAGCATCAGCGCGAAGGTCGAATCGCCCGCGATGTTGATGCGCTCGATGGGGTCCATCTGGACGGCGACGTTGAGGCTCATGGGCGTTCCTTTGATTCGCGAAGGCCGTCTAGCAGCTAAGCCCAATCGCCGTCGACCACGCCTTCGATGTGGCGGGGCAGGCGGCCGCGTGAGACGATCAGCGCATCGATACGGGCGCCGTCGCAGTCCGCCATGTAGCGGCCGAGCAGCAGATTGGCGGCGCGCGCGACGCGAGCCATCCGCGGGGCTTCGAGCGCGGCGGAAGCGCCCATGTCGTCGTCGCGCGCCTTGACCTCGACGAACGCCAGCATCCGGCCGCGCCGCGCTACGATGTCGACCTCGCCGGCCGGTGTGCGGATACGTTCGCCGAGGATACGGTAGCCTTTGAGCCTGAGCCACAGCGCGGCGATGCGTTCGGCGCGGCGGCCGCGCCGTTCGGCCGCCTGCCGTTTCATTCGTCCCCACGCAGTTCGAGTGCGCGGGCATAGACCTGCTTGCGGGGGAGGCCGAGCGCGGCGCTCACCTCGGCGACAGCGGATTTCAGCGGCTGCGTTGCCATCGCGGCGGCAAGCGCGGCGTCGAGTGTGTCGGCGTCCGCCGGCGCGGCCGGTTCAGGCGGGCCGACCACGATGACGATCTCGCCCTTGGGCGGCGCGTCCGCATAGCGCGCGGCGAGATCGCCGAGCGTGCCGGTCACGGTTTCCTCGAAAGCCTTGGTGATCTCGCGCGCGACGGCGGCCGGCCGATCGCCGAGGCCCTCCTTCAGCGCTTCCAGTGTCCGCGCGAGCCGATTGCCGGATTCGTAGAACACCAGCGTGGCATCGAGCCCCGCGAACTCTGCGATCGTGTCCGCCGATGCTTTCGCTTTGGTCGGAAGGAAGCCCGCGAACAGAAAGCGGTCGGTGGGCAGCCCGGCGAGCGTTAGCGCGGCGATCGCGGCGCATGGCCCCGGAATCGTCGTCACGGCGATGCCTTCGGCGCGCGCTTCCCTCACCAGCTTGAAGCCGGGATCGGAGATCAGCGGCGTGCCTGCGTCGCTGACCAGCGCAACCGATTCATTTCGCATACGTTCCAGCAGCCGTGCGCGCACGCGGCTGTCACTATGGTCGTGATAGGGCACCATCGGGCGGTCGCTGCCGATGCGGGCGAGCAGCTTTGCTGTCACGCGCGTATCTTCAGCGGCGATTAAGGCGGCGGACTTCAGCACGTCGGCTGCGCGGAGCGTGATGTCGCCCAGGTTGCCGATGGGCGTCGCCACGATGTAAAGGCCGGGTTCGAGTTCGCCGGATCTAGATTCTGGGGGTAAGGGTGCCATGGACATGTCGATCTACAGCATGGAGGGCCGCGGGCGATTTTGGAATCGCTGTTTTTCCGGCCTGAAGCGGACGCTGCTGCCGATGGCGGCGCTCGCCGCCGCTGCCTGTACGCAAACGGTCCAGAAAGCGCCGGAAGTCGAGGCGCCGCCGCCTCCTCCGCCGGTCGTGGAAACGCCTCAGGAAATTCCGCAGAACCGCGTGGCGCTGCTGCTGCCGATGAGCGGAGGCACCGCGCGTGTCGGCCAATCGTTGGCGAACGCCGCGAACATGGCGCTGCTCGACGTCAAGGCCACCAACATCAAGCTCACCGTCTATGATACCGCGCCCGGCGCTGCCGCCGCGGCGCGGCGCGCGGTCGCGGAGGGCAACAAATTGTTCCTCGGGCCGCTGCTCGCGGCGGATGTCACTGCCGTGCGCGGTGTCGCCAAGGCGGCGGGCATTCCGATCATCTCTTATTCGAACGATGCCGACGTCGCCGGAAACGGCGTCTATATCCTCGGCTACCAGCCCGATCAGTCGATCGACCGCGTCGTGCGCTATGCGCGCGCGCAGGGTGTCGAGCGCTTCGGCGCGCTCGTGCCGGCGGGCAACTACGGCCAGCGCGCCTCGGGCGCCATGCTGCGCGCGGTGCGCGAATCGGGCGGCAAGGTCACGGCGGTGGAAACCTACGAGCGCTCGCGCGCCAAGCTGCAGGCCGCCGTGCGCCGCCTCACTGACTATGAAGCGCGTGTCGCGCGGGCGAGCCAGGGCGGCATCGTGCGCGCCGACGGCACGGTCGCGCCGGTGCAGGAACGTTTGGGGCCGGTCTCCTTCCAGGCGCTGCTGATCGCGGACGGCAGCCAGATCGCCTCGGCGTTCCTCGGCCCGCTCACCCAGTATGGCGCCGGTCCGGGCAAGGTCCGCTACCTCGGCCCCGAACTCTGGAACGCCGAGCCGGGTATCCGCAGCGTGCAGGGTCTGCACGGCGCATGGTACGCCAGCGTTCCCGACGCGCGTTATACGCAGCTTGCCTCGCGCTACCGGGCGAAGTTCGGCGGCGCGCCGTCGCGGCTCGCCAGCCTCGGCTATGATTCAGTGCTGCTGGTGAACGCCATTGCGGGCGAATGGCCGATCGGCGCGAATTTCCCGGAAGCGCGCCTGCGCGATTCAGATGGTTTCGCGGGCGTCGACGGCATCTTCCGCTTCGGCGCCTCGGGCATTGCCGACCGGGGCCTTGAAGTGGGGCAGGTGGGCGCATCGGGCACCACCGTCGTCTCGCCTGCGCCGCGCACCTTCGCGAAGCGGCCGGGTGCCTGAGCAACACGCATAATCTGGGCGCCTGATCAGGCCATCAGCCGCGCGATCACCGCATTGAGCAGCGGCTGACCCGTATCGGTCAGCCATAGCCTTCCCTTCGTGCGCGCCACCAGCCCGAGCCGTGTGGTCTCGGCGAGACCGGACGCGCTGATGACATCGCCCAGGGCAAGACCCGTGCGCGCTGCAAAAGCCGCCTCGTCGATGCCTTCCAGCAGCCGCAGTCCCATCATCAGCGCCTCATCGGCGCGTGTATTGGCTTCGAGCGGGGTTTCGCTGGCGACCGGCGTTTTCAGCCACGTTTCCGGCAGCCGTTCGCGTGTCGTCGCCATGCCGCCCCGCCGCCCGTGCGCGCCGGGGCCAACACCCACGTAGTCGCCGTAGCGCCAATAGGTGAGGTTGTGGCGGCTCTCCGCGCCCGGCCGCGCGTGGTTCGAAACCTCGTAGGCGGGAAGCCCCGCCGCTGCCGTCATCGCGCGCGTCATCTCGAACATGCCGAGCGAGGCGTCTTCCTCCGGCAGCGTCAGCCGCCCGAGCCGCGCGCGCGTCGCGAACGCCGTCCCCGGCTCGATGGTGAGCTGGTAGAGCGAGAGGTGTTCTGTCCCGAACGCCAGCGCGCGCGTGAGTTCGGCTTCCCATTCTTCCGGCGTCTGGCCTTCGCGCGCATAGATCAGGTCGAAGCTCACGCGCGGGAAATGTCGCTGCGCCACATCGAGCGCGGCGAGCCCCTCGGCAAGATCATGTGCGCGGCCGAGCGCTTTCAGCGCCGTATCGTCGAGCGCCTGCAGCCCCAAAGACACGCGGTTCACCCCCGCTGCTGCGAAGCCCGCGAAACGTTCCGCCTCGACGCTCGAAGGGTTGGCTTCGAGCGTGATCTCCGCGTCGGCAAAGCCCCACAGCCGGTCGGCGGCTTCGATGATCGCGCCAACGGTTCCGGGCGTCATCAGCGATGGTGTGCCGCCACCGAAGAACAGGCTGGAAAGCCGCCGCCCGGGCGTCAGGCGCGCCTCGTATTCCATGTCCGCGATCAGCGCCTTGCGCCAGGCCGCCTCGTCCACACGTTCGCGCACATGGCTGTTGAAATCGCAGTACGGGCACTTGGAGACGCAGAACGGCCAGTGGACGTAAAGCGCCAGCGGCTGCGCTATTTCAGGCATGCCTCAACCAGCTGCGCGAAGGCACGGGCGCGGTGGCTCATCGCGTGCTTCGCATCGGGCGCCATCTCGCCGAAGCTGATGGTGTGATCCTCGGGCACGAACATCGGATCATAGCCGAAGCCGTGCTCGCCGCGCGGCGGCCACACGAGTGTGCCGTGCACCTCACCTTCGAAGGTCTCGACGTGCCCGTCCGGCCACGCCAGCGTCAGCGCGCAGGTGAAATGCGCGCTGCGGTCGTCGGCATCGCCGAGCGCCTCGTGCACCTTCCGCATCGCTTGGCTGAAGTCCTTCTCCGGCCCCGCCCAGCGCGCCGAATAGATGCCGGGATCGCCCCCGAGCGCGTGGACGCTGAGCCCCGAATCGTCGGCAAGTGCCGGAAGCCCCGATCCGCGCGCGGCGGCGAGGGCCTTGAGTTCGGCATTGCCGCGGAACGTCGTCTCGGTTTCCTCCGGCTCCGGCAGGCCCGCGTCGCCCGCCGACACCGGCTCGATACCGAACGGCGCCAGCAGGTCGCGGATTTCCCGTACCTTGCCGGGATTGTGGCTCGCCACGATCAGCGTGCCGGGGAGGAGCTTTCGCGCCATCGCCTAGCGCCCGGTCGCCTTCGCCTGCGCCGCGTAGATCTTGCCGCAGCCGATGCGCGCGAGGCGGAGCATACGGAGCAGCGTCTCCTCGTCGAACGGGTCGCGCTCGGCGGTACCCTGCACCTCAACGATGCCGCCCTTGTCGGTCATCACGAAATTGGCATCGGTCTCGGCGGATGAATCCTCCGGGTAATCGAGGTCGAGCACCGCCGTGCCTTCGTAGACGCCGCAGCTGATCGCCGCGACCTGCGCGCGAATGGGGTCCGCGGTCAGCAGGCCATCTGCGATCAATTTGTCGATGGCGATGCGCAGCGCCACCCATGCGCCGGAGATGGCGGCTGTGCGCGTGCCGCCGTCCGCCTGCAGCACGTCGCAGTCGATGGTGATCTGCCGCTCGCCGAGCGCCTTCAGGTCCACGATCGTGCGCAGCGAGCGGCCGATGAGGCGCTGGATTTCCTGCGTGCGGCCGGATTGCTTGCCCTTCGCCGCCTCGCGCGAGCCGCGCGTGTGCGTGGCGCGGGGGAGCATCCCGTATTCCGCCGTCACCCAGCCTTCGCCCTTGCCGCGCAGGAACGGCGGCACGCGTTCCTCAACGCTCGCCGTCACCAGCACATGCGTGTCGCCGAACTTCACGAGGCACGAGCCCTCGGCATGGCGCGAAAAGCCGGGGGTCATCTCGATGGTGCGCATCTCGTCGGGCGCGCGGCCGGAGGGTCGCATGAAAACTCCTGTACGGGGGAATGGGTTCTGCCGCGCCGTGTACCGGCTCGCGCCACCGGGGTCCAGATCACTTGAGAGGGGCGGGGCTCCACCCTACATTGCCCCCCGATGACGAGCGGCCCAACCATATCAGAGCTTTCCGACCGTGCGCGCGCCGTGTTCCGGCAGGTGGTTGAGGAGTATATCGCCTCGGGTACGCCGGTCGGTTCGAAAACGCTCGCGGCACGCGCCGACAGTCTCGGCCTTTCGTCGGCCTCGATCCGCAGCGTGCTCCACGATCTGGAGCGCGTCGGCCTGCTCGGCAGCCCGCACACCTCGGCGGGCCGCGTGCCCACCGATTTCGGCCTGCGCCTGTTCGTCGACGGCATGATGCAGGCGAGCGAGGCGGGCGCGGAGGAGCGCGCCGCCATCGAGGCGGGCCTCAGTGCGCCCGACCGTGCCGTGGAGGACGTGCTTTCGCGCGCGACCGCCGTGCTCTCCGGCCTCTCGTCCTGCGCCGCCGTGGTCATGGTGCCGCGCACCGAGCGCGTGCTGCGGCAGGCGAGCTTCACGGCGCTGTCGCCGACGCGCATTCTCGCGATCCTCGTCGCCGACGATGGCACGGTCGAAAACCGCATCGTCGAACTGGAGTATCCGGCGTCCCCCGCGGCGCTCATCGAGGCGGGGAACTATCTCACCGCGCGCCTCGCCGGCTCCACGCTCGCCGATGCGGCGGCGCTGCTGAAGCTGGAGATCGAAACCGAACGCGCGCTCATCGATGCGGCGACGCGCGATCTTATCGCGCGCGGCATCGCGAGCTGGTCGGCGGACGATGCCGAGCGCGCCGTGCTCATCGTGCGCGGCCAGTCGCACCTCCTCGACGACGCGGCGGAGGCGGACCTGCAGCGCGTCCGTTCGCTCCTCGCCGATCTCGACGACAAGGTCGAAATGCTGCGCGTTCTCGATGACGCGCGCGAGGCGCGGGCGATGAAAATCTTCATCGGCTCTGAAAACAAGCTCTTCTCGCTCTCCGGTTCATCGGTTATCGCCGCGCCATACAGCGGCGCCGAAGGCCGGATCGTCGGCGTCGTGGGCGTCATCGGCCCCACGCGCCTCAACTATGCACGCATCGTGCCCATGGTGGATTACACCGCCCGAACACTCAGCAGGTTGATAGGATGATTGACGAAAACGAAAAGCTGACCCCCGAAGAGATCGCCGCGGCCGAACAGCCGGTGGAGACACCGGAGGCCGATCCGCTCGCCGAGAAGGACGCCGAGATCGCCGATCTCAAGGACCGCCTGCTCCGCGCCGTTGCGGAATCGGAGAACGTGCGCCGCCGCCTAGAGCGCGAGAAGGCGGACGCGGTGGCCTACGCCGTCACCGGTTTCGCGCGCGATCTGCTCGGCGTTGCCGATAATCTCCGCCGCGCGCTCGATGCCGCCGCGAAGGACGATGTCGTGGCCAGCCCACTGCTTTCGGGCGTGGAGATCACCGAGAAGGAACTGCTGAAAGCCTTCGACAAGCACGGTATCGCGCGCGTCGAAAGCATCGGCCAGAAGCTCGATCCGAACCGGCACCAGGCGATGCTCGAAGTGGTGCAGGAGGGCGCGGAGCCCGGCACGATCGTTGCCGAGCTGCAAACGGGCTACGTTCTCAAGGACCGCCTGCTGCGCCCCGCGATGGTCACTGTTGCGAAGGAAGGCTAATGGCTGAGCCCGATCCCATCTGCGGCGTGTGGCAGCTCGACCAGTGGGTCGAGTTTCGCGACGGCGACCCCTACGTGCTCGATGCGAGCGGGCGCATCTTCTACCATCCAGAGGGTCACGTAAGCGCGATCCTGACGCGGCAGACGGACGGCGGCGATCCGCTCGTCATCGCCTACGCGGGCCGCTGGCGGCGCGAGGGCGACGACGTCCACCACGCCGTCGAGCACGCCACCGTCCAGCGCTGGGTCGGCACGACGCTCACGCGCCGCGTGGTTGAGTTCGACCCCACCGGCGACGGTCGGCTTCTGCTCCGCACGCCCCCCGAAACCAGCCGCTCGGGCGCCGAGTTTTTCCACGATCTGATCTGGGTGCGTGCGGTCTAACCGCAGAGATTCGCGCTGGGAAAACGGCGGGGGTGGACACGAAGCCCACCCCCAAGCGCCTCAGATCCCGTCGAGGCCCTTACTGACCAGAATATTCACCGCAACGCGGCGGTTCTGTGCCTTGCCTTCAACCGAGTCGTTACTTGCCGCCGGGTCGGCTTCCGCCATTCCGGTGGGCGTCAGCATACGATACGGCTTCCAGCCGCAGGCCTGCTGCAGGAAATTGACCACCCGCGCGGCGCGCTTCTCGCTCAGGACCTGATTATAGTCCTCGCTTCCCGTGGAATCGGTGTAGCCAACGACAAGCAGCAGCGCGTTGTCCATCGCTTCAGCTTCGCTCGCGGCCGCGCAGAGATCGGTTTTCGCCTGGTCCGACAGCACGGCCTTGCCGGTGTCGAAGTTCACGCTCATCGTGTTTTTCACATTATACTGATCGATATCCGCTACGCGGCCACGAAGGGCTTCCGTCGCCGCGGTCTGCTCCGCAAAGCGCTGGTCCGTCGCATTGTGGATCATCGACGCGGTCTTGAGATCCTTGTTCTTGAGCGCGATCTGGCTTGCCACCAGACCCTGCCCCCACTGTACCGTCTTGATGGTGACCGGCAGGCCATTCAGCAGCGAGTCCGACGCCAGTTTCTTGCTGCTCGCCCCAAGGAACCCGCCGCTCGATTTCACCTTGGTCGCCTCGCTGATGAACACCGTCTGCTTCGCGCCGCCGGGGGTGGTGACCAGCATCTTCTGGTCCTTGCGCGCCGCGATGAAGCCTTCGACTTCCGGCCCTGCGGGCATCCCCGAGAGGTCGGCCGGCGGATAGGCGTTCACGTCTATGGACGGGTCGGCCCCATTCATATCCTGCGGCTGCGCGTGCAGGCTGGCCGGCACCAGGCCGGAAAGCGCAAGCAGCAAGAACATTCTTGGACTTTTGGAAATGACACTCATCGCGTTCCTCCTTCAAACTCGACCCATCGACCGCGTGTTATCACGCGTGTCGTCCGACCACTGACGCATTGCCGATCCAGGTGCCGGGAGCCGCCCCATCAAGCGTGCTTGACGTGCGGCCTGTCGCCGGACCCGACTGTAACGGACGTCTTGCGTGTTCGGGCCAACATCTCGGGCACAACATTTTGGTTAACGCTAGTATTACGGAGACGTTTCGAGAGCATCTTGCGGCGAGCCGATGCCGCGTGCGCGCGGAGCCACCGCTGACGCTTCGGATATGTATTGGAAGAACCCTGTTCAGAGCCCGAATGTTCGGGATGAGAGGACATGCAAGTCCGCTCTAGACAATACCCCGCCCACCGCTCTCCGACCGAAACGGGAGCAGCGCGTCGTAAGTGGCAAGTGGCGGCGTTCCCGGCACCTCGCCGCCCATGCGTTTCACATAGGCGTCACGGACGATCTCCGCCTGCTGTTCAAGCCCATAGCCAGAGAAGCCGAGGCCCGCTTTCAGGGGCAGATAGTCGTAGCGCGCCAGCGGCCCCCGCTTCAGGATCAGGTTCACGCCCTGCTGGTACTGCCACACGTGCGTCAGCTCGTGGACGATGAGGCCCTGAAGGAACAGCGAGGCCCGGCTGAAATCGTCACGCCACGAGGCGTTGTTGGGATGGAACCAGATGTGCCCGTCGGGCGCCATCACCACCCATGCCGGTTGCAGCCACCACCATTTCGCCCGCCGGATGGTGACGCGTGTCAGATCGATCGCGTCGCCGAAGGCGCGGCGCGCCATCGTCCGCTCACCGTCCGTCAGCGGTCTAATGATGCGAATGCTCTCCGGCCTTCATTTCCGGTGCGGTCGCGCTCATCGCGTGCGCGGAAACGGCGACGCGGCCGGCCTTCTCGAACACGAAGGTCAGCGGCACGCGCGAATCGGGCTTCGTGTCCGGCAGGCCGAACACCATCACGTGCATGGCTCCGGGCTTCAGCTCGATCTTCTGGCTCGGATTCACGGGCAGGCCAACGAGCGGGACCATGCGCATCACGCCGTTTTCGGCCTTCGTCGCGTGCAGCTCGAATCGTGCGGGCTTGGGGCCTTCCACGGCGATCAGCCGGTCCGCCATCGCACCGCCCGCGATCGTCGCATACAGCGCGGCCGGACGGCCCGCGACGACAGGCAGGCGAATCCAGGCATTGCTTACGGCCGGAGGGACGGGGGGAGCAGCAAGCGCCCGTCCGCCGACTGCCGCTGCCACGAGCAGCAACAGCGCGGTCACACACGCCGCAATTCCAAGGTTTCTGTCGATACGCGCCACGATCTTGTATCCTTCGCCAGAGACATCCACGCTCCGCACGAACGCTTCATGCCACAGCTCGGGGCGTTTGCACCATGCGGCAGCACGTCCTCATCGAAGGCGCAAATCGCATCGGGGGTGTGCACACGCTCTTGTATGGCGCTGGCGCTGTTCCTACATCGCCCGCGTGGATCAACGACGCTGCGGCAAATCTGCGCAGCGGCGGGATCAATCGTTTGTTCCTGCTTGGAATTTGAAAGAGGAAGCACGGGAGATATGGGCAAGGTAATCGGTATCGACCTTGGCACGACCAACAGCTGCGTCGCCGTGATGGAAGGCAGCAAGCCCAAGGTTATCGAGAACGCGGAAGGCGCGCGCACGACGCCGTCGATGGTCGCTTTCACGAAGGACGGCGAGCGTCTCGTCGGTCAGCCGGCGAAGCGTCAGGCGGTAACGAACCCGGATAACACGGTGTTCGCCGTGAAGCGTCTGATCGGCCGCCGTTTCGACGATCCGGTTACCAAGAAGGACATGGCGCTCGTCCCCTATCACATCGTGAAGGGTGGCAATGGCGACGCGTGGGTGAAGGCCGGCGGCGAGGATTACAGCCCGTCGCAGGTGTCTGCCTTCATCCTGCAGAAGATGAAGGAAACCGCCGAGTCCTACCTCGGCGAAACCGTCACGCAGGCGGTCATCACCGTGCCCGCGTACTTCAACGACGCTCAGCGCCAGGCCACCAAGGATGCCGGCAAGATCGCCGGTCTTGAGGTGCTGCGCATCATCAACGAGCCGACCGCGGCGGCGCTCGCCTACGGGCTCGAGAAGAACGACGGCAAGACCATCGCGGTCTACGATCTTGGCGGCGGCACGTTCGACGTCTCGATCCTCGAGATCGGCGACGGCGTGTTCGAGGTGAAGTCCACGAATGGCGACACGTTCCTCGGCGGTGAGGACTTCGACGCCAAGATCGTCGATTCGCTCGCCGAAGGTTTCAAGAAGGACGAAGGCATTGACCTCCGCTCCGATCGTCTCGCGCTGCAGCGCCTCAAGGAAGCTGCCGAGAAGGCGAAGATCGAGCTGTCGTCCGCGCAGGCGACGGAGGTGAACCTGCCGTTCATCACCGCCGACCAGAACGGCCCGAAGCACCTCGTGAAGACGATCACGCGCGCCGACCTCGAAAAGCTTGTCGGCGATCTCGTCGCCCGCACGCTGGAGCCGTGCCGCAAGGCCTTGAAGGACGCCGGGCTCGACAAGGACAAGATCGACGAGGTCGTCCTCGTCGGCGGTATGACGCGTATGCCGCTCGTCCGCGAAGAGGTGAAGAAATTCTTCGGCAAGGAACCGCACACGGGCGTCAACCCGGATGAGGTCGTTGCGATGGGCGCCGCCATTCAGGCGGGCGTGCTGCAGGGCGACGTCAAGGACGTGCTGCTGCTCGACGTGACGCCGCTGTCGCTCGGCATCGAGACGCTGGGCGGCGTGTTCACGCGCATGATCGATCGCAACACGACGATCCCGACGAAGAAGAGTCAGGTCTACTCGACCGCCGAGGACAATCAGGGCGCGGTGACGATCCGCGTCTTCCAGGGCGAACGCGAGATGGCGGCGGACAACAAGGCGCTCGGCCAGTTCGATCTCGTCGGCATCCCGCCGGCGCCGCGCGGCGTGCCGCAGATCGAGGTGACGTTCGACATCGATGCGAACGGCATCGTCAACGTCTCGGCGAAGGACAAGGGCACCGGCAAGGAGCAGCAGATCCGCATCCAGGCGTCGGGCGGCCTTTCGGACAACGACATCGAGCAGATGGTGAAGGACGCCGAGAAGTTCGCCGACGAGGACAAGAAGCGCCGCGCGAAGGCGGAGGCCCGCAACCAGGCGGATAGCCTCATCCACTCGACGGAGAAGCAGCTCGCTGAGCATGGCGACAAGGTGGATGCCTCCACGAAGGGCGGCATCGAAACCGCCGTCGCCGCGCTGAAGTCGGTACTCGACAGCGACGATGTCGACGACATCAACGCCAAGACGCAGGCGCTCGCGCAGGAAGCGATGAAGCTCGGCGAGGCGATCTACAAGGCGGAAGCCGCGGCCGCGTCGGGCGAAGGCGATGCACAGGCCTCCACTTCGTCTACTTCGGACGAAGACGTCGTCGATGCCGAGTTCTCGGAAGTCGACGAAGACAAGAAGGCGTAGGTTGGAAACGAGGGCTGCCTGGAAACGGGTAGCCCTCGCGCCAGCGGGGGCGGTCAGAGTCTATGGTTGAAGCGGACTACTACGAGGTACTCGGCGTCGAGCGGACGGCCGACGGCGCGACGATCAAGTCCGCTTACCGGCGTCTCGCCATGCAGTATCACCCGGACAAGAACGGTGGCTGCACCGATTCCGAGGCGAAGTTCAAGGCGATCAACGAAGCCTATGATTGCCTGAAGGACGATCAGAAACGCGCTGCCTATGATCGCTACGGCAAGGCCGCGTTCCAGAACGGCGGACCCGGCAATGGCGCGGGCGGTGCCGGGTTTGGCGACTTCGCCGACATTTTCGAAGGCATTTTCGGCGAGTTCATGGGCGGCGGCCGCCAGCGGCAGCGCAGCAGCGCGATGCGCGGCGCGGACCTGCGCTTCGACCTGAAGCTCAGCCTTGAAGAAGCCTTCGCGGGCAACACCCGCACCATCGAGATCGATGTCGCCACGGCCTGCGAGCCCTGCAGCGGCTCCGGCGCGGCGCCGGGTGCCACCGCCAATACCTGCGGCACCTGCGGCGGCCACGGCAAGGTGCGCGTGCAGCAGGGCATGTTCCTGATGGAGCGGACCTGCCCGAACTGCCACGGCGCGGGCCGCGTGATCTCCGACCCGTGCAAGGAATGTCACGGCGCGGGCCGGGTCGACAAACACAAGTCGCTCGACGTGCGAATCCCCGCTGGCGTCGACGACGGCACGCGCATTCGCCTGTCGGGCGAGGGCGAGGCGGGCGCGCGGGGCGGACCGCCGGGCGACCTCTACATCTTCGTGCACCTCGAACCGCATGACATCTTCGAGCGCGATGGCACCAACCTCTACGTGAAGGTGCCTGTGCCGATGACGCTCGCGGCGCTCGGCGGCGCGATCGAGGTGCCTTCGATCGACCGCGAGGCGGTGGAGCTCAAGATCCCGGCTGGCACGCAGAGCGGCAAGCAGTTCTCGCGGCGCGGCCAGGGTATGCCGCCGCTGAACGGCGGCGGGCGCGGTGATCTCATCGTCGAGGTCGAGATCGAAACCCCGACGCGGCTTTCGAAGCGTCAGCGCGAGCTTCTGGAAGAGTTTCAGGCGCTGGAGCCCGAGGCCGGGAGCTGTCCGGAAAGTCAGGGGTTCTTCGCGAAGATTCGTGCCAAATGGGATGAACTGACCGAGTAGAATTGCAATCGGGGAGGGCCGCATGATCAAGGTTTACGGGTCGACGCTGTCGCCATTCGTTCGCAAGGTGGTCGTGGTGCTTGCCGAGAAGGGGCTGGATTACGATCTGATTCCCTCGGGCCTTCCGGCGCGCGATCCCGATTTCCTCTCGATCTCGCCGTTCGGGAAGATGCCGGCGTTTCGCGACGGCGATTTCGCCATCTCCGATTCCTCTGCCATCATTCACTATCTCGATGCGAAGTATCCTGAACCCCGTCTCATTCCGCAGGCGCCTGAGGATCTCGGCCGTGCGGTCTGGTATGACGAGTTCGGCGACACCATCGTTGCGCTCACGGGCGGCAAGGTGTTCTTCAATCGTGTCGTTGCGCCGCGCTTTCTGAAGCAGGCGGGGAATGAAGACGTGGTGCAGCAGGGCATCGCTGAATTGCCCCGCCTGTTCGATTACCTCGAAGGCGTCGTGCCGGAGGCGGGTGGTTTCCTCGTCGGCGGGGCGCTCAGCCTTGCGGATATCGCTGTGGCGAGTCCGTTCGTGAATCTTTCGCACTGCGCGCTCGATGTCGATTGCGCGACGCACCCGCGGCTTGGCGCGTGGCTGCCGACGATCCTGTCACGGCCGTCTTTCGCGGCGCCCATTGCCGAAGAAAAGGCGTTTCTCGCCGCCTAGACAGGGCAGCGCGACTCCGCCACAGTCCGCGCCATGTCGCTGGAGAGCAAGCTCGAGGCGTGGGTCGCCGCCGGTCTCATCGATGCCGATGCCGCCGCGCGTATCCGTGCCCACGAGGAGGCGAATGACCGCCCCTATGTGCTCTGGGCCATCGTCGGCCTCGGCCTCTTCGCGCTGGCACTCGGCCTAGCGCTTATCGTGGCGGCAAACTGGGACGTTATCGCCGACTGGGTCAAACTCGGCGTCCATCTGGCGCTCACCGCCGCTGCTGCCGCCGCCGTCTGGGTCGGTGCCACGCGCGATAATCGCTGGCTGAAGGAAGGCGCGCTGTTCCTGCTGGCCGCGCTCGTCCTCGCTGGCATCGCGCTGCATTCGCAGGTCTATCAACTCACCGGCCCGATGTGGCAGGCGCTCGTACCTTGGCTCGTGCTGATGACGCCCGCGATGCTGATCGCGGGCAGCACGCGGCTCGTGGCCTACGGCTGGGCGGGTATGCTGCTGTGGACGCTGGCTTCGCTGGCACTGGAAAACGAGCACGCGGACGGCCTCTGGTATTTCGTCCACGGCGTCGCGATCGCGGGGCCCGTGATCCTCATCGGCCTGTCGCTGCTGCCGTGGCGCAGCCGTCTCAGCTTCGCGGACGGGCTGCGCGAGGTCGGCGTCCTCATCTGGCTCGGCGGTGTCAGTTTCGCGCATTTCGTGTGGGCGGGCACCGTCACGTCGTCCGAAGCCGGTGAGATGGCGGTGCGCCTCGTCGTGCCGGTCGTCATCGCCGCAGCTGCGGTGTGGATCGGCCGCCGCTGGCGAATGATCCCGCAGGCGATGCTGCTGCCGATCGTCGCGGCGCCGATGGCGGCGCTGCTGCTCGCGACCGTGGTTCCTCATGCGGATGGCTGGCCCGCGCGGCTTGTCGGTGCGCTGATCTACATGGCGATGTGGGGCGTCATCGCCCGCGCCGCGATCGCCTCGGGCTGGCGTGCGCTCTTCGGTGTGGCCATCGCCGCTATCGGCATCCGCATCTTCATCATCTACTTCGAGCTGTTCGGTTCGCTGGCGACGACGGGTGCCGGGCTCATCATCGGCGGCGCGCTGCTCATCGCGCTCGCGCTCGGCTGGCGGCGGGTGTTCGCTCTCGTCGGGAGGAAGCGAGCATGAAGCGCTGGCTTGCCCTTGCCCTGCTGCTCCCGCTCGTGGGGCTCGTGCTCAGCATCGCCGCGCGCGAGGCGGGGCTTTCGGGCGCTTCCGAATGGCGTATTCCCATCGCAGGCTTCGATCCGCGCGACCCCATCCGCGGTCGCTTCATCCAGTTCCGCTACGACTGGCGCGTGACCGGCGACTCCGCGCTTTGCACGGGTGCGGCCTGCGGTCTCTGCCTGTCCGAGGAGGCGGGAGAGATGGTGGCGACGATGGTGGCGCCGGGCACGGCCTGCCCAGCCTACATTGATGTGAACGGCAGCAACATCAGGCGGTTGAACGTCGCACCCGGCCAAGTACCGGACTTTTCGAGCCGCATCTTCGTTTCTGAAACGAGCGCGCCCAAGCTTGAGGACATGCTGCGTCGCGAGCCGATGGTCGTCGTCGCGCAGCTCACGCGGCAGGGTCGCCTCGTCAACGACAGGCTGGAACCGGCGAACTAAACCCGCTTGGAAATCGCGATCGCTGCCCGGCACCCTGCGCGGATCGCGGCGGAGAGCAGCGGATAGGCGGGGGCCTGCTCGGCGCCATGCGCAATGGCGGTGGCGCGGTGCTCGCGTTCTTCCTCGGCGAATTCCTCGATACGGGCCTTGAGTTCGGGGTCGCTGTCGCCAAGCGCTTCGGCCTGCTCGACATAGTGGCGGTCGATCTCGGTTTCGACGGCGGCGGTGCACGCCATCGCCGCGCGCGGTCCCATCAGCGCGGTCGCCGCGCCGAGCGCATAGCCTGCGACGTGCCAGAAGGGCGCCAGCGCCGTCGGCCGCACGCCGCGCTCCACGACCATGCGGTTGAACACGTCGAGGTGGTGCTGTTCCTGCGCGCGCATCCGCGCGATCTCGGTACTGTCGGGGTGGCGGTTCCCCATCACCGCGAGCTGCCCGGAATAGATGCGCGCCGCGCCATATTCGCCTGCCTGATCGACGCGCAGCATTGAGGCGGTATCCGCGCCCCGGTCGCCCGGAAGGGGGCGTTTCAGCGTTTCAGGATCAGCCACAGCGCGACTCCCGCGATCAACCCGGAAAGTATGGCATTGTATCCGGCCATCGAAATGCCCGCCAGCGACCACGCGATCTGGTCGCACTGCACGACCGGCGTCGCCATCACGTTCGAGAAGAAATCGCCGGAGCCGAGGTCGGTGGCGCTGCATGCGCTTGGGCCCTGCCACCAGCGCTGCTCGACGCCCGCGTGGAACACGCCGATGCCCGCAGTGACGAGCTCCGCGAGCGCGGCGAGCAGAAGCAGCCCTCGCTTGCCTGCGCCCGGCACGAACAGCGCAAGGCTGCCGAGGATAAGCGCGATGGCGTGCGGCCAGCGCTGCCAGATGCACATCTCGCAGGGGTGAAGCCCGCCGATATATTGGAACGCGAAGGCGCCGCCGAGAAGCGCGGACGGCCCAAGCAGCAGCAGGAGGTGCGCGAGGCGCAGCCGGTCAGTCATTGCTGGCCTTTCGGGCGACGAGGCTGGCACCCACAAGCGTCACACCCTTGGCTTCGAGCTCGGCCGACCAGCGCTCGATCTCGCCGATCGTGGTGGAGACGGGGCGGGCATAGCCGACTGCATAGCCGCGGCGTTTCGCCGTGGCGACGAGGGCGTCGAGGTTGCTGCGGATATTCGCGGCGGTTTCCGGCTCATCGAGGAATCGGTCATTGGTGGCGGCGGCAAGCCCGATGGCGCGGGCTTCCGTCTCGCCGACCGAGCGCCCGGAGGAGCGCGCGTCCACGTAGAACAGACGCTTCGCCTTCACCGCGTCCAGCACCGGGCGCATCGCAGCAGCGTTTTCGGTGAAGGCGCTGCCCATCATGTTGGTGACGCCGACCGGCGCCTCGACGCGCGACAGCGCCCAATCCAGCCGACGCACGTTCTCGGCAGGCGCCTCGCCGGTAAGGAGTACGTTCTTGCCCGGATTGACGCGCGGATACGATTTCGGCTGCATCGGAACCGAGAGCCACACCTCGTGCCCGCCCGCCTTCGCGGCCTTCGCAAGGTCGCGCGAGGCGTCGGCATAGGGCGAGAAGGCGAGGCTGACGGCGGCGGGCAGCCGATCGATCGCAGTCTTCGCGGCGGTGGCGTTGGGGCCAAGCTCCGTGAGAACGATGGCGACGATCGGCCCTGCCGGGATCGGCGCTGCGGGTACGGCCGCGCGGGCGGGCGGCGTTGCACCTGCTGCAAGCCGGGTCTCGTCGATCTCGGGCTTGTCGATGTCGGTGACGGGAACCTGCGCGATCGGCGGGCGCAGCGTGCCGGCAGCGGCGGCGTCTTTCGCTTTCACCTTGGCTTCCGGCGGCAGCGCGCGGCGCGGCACATCGCCGGTTTGCGCGGCGGCATGGCTCGGCGCGAGCGGCCGCAGCAGCTCGACGAACACGGTCGCAAGGCCAATGAACAGCACGGCGCCGCCAAGCGCGAGCAGCAGTCCCCGGCCCCGACGCGGGGCGA
>JAEULI010000161.1 GCA_016793845.1 Sphingosinicella sp. | reverse complement strand
GAAAGCGCGTCGTGCGCGAACGCTTCGGTGTCGACAGCGACACCTGCACCGGCGACCACAGCTGCATCCGGCTTTCGGGCTGCCCATCGCTTTCGATCAAGCCCAATCCCGATCCGCTGCGACGAGACCCGGTCGCGCACGTGGAGAACAGCTGCGTCGGCTGCGGCCTGTGCGGCGAGGTGAGCCACGCGGCGGTGCTGTGCCCGAGCTTCTACCGCGCCAGCATCGTTTCCAATCCGGGCCGCATGGAGCGTGCGTGGATGAGGATGCGGCAGGCGATCATCGGCGGTCTTCAGCGGCGCGAGACGCGCGCGCGCCTCGCCCGGGCGTTCTGACCATGCAGCAGAACCGTTTCAGCATCGCCATTCTCGCCCTCGGCGGACAGGGCGGCGGCGTGCTTGCCGACTGGATCCAGCACATCGCGCGCGAAGACGGCTGGCTGGCGCAAGGGACTTCGGTTCCGGGCGTCGCGCAGCGGACGGGATCGACGGTCTATTACGTCGAGCTGGCAAAGCCCGATAGCGGCGGGCGCACGCCCATAATGGCGCAGATGCCGATGCCGGGCGATGTCGATATCGTGATCGCATCGGAACTGATGGAAACCGGCCGGGCACTGCTGCGCGGCTTTTCCACGGCGGGCCGCACCACGCTGATCGGATCGACGCACCGCGTCTACGCCATGTCCGAAAAGACCGCGATGGGCGACGGGCGCGGCAACAGCGATGCGATCGTGAAGGCAGCAGGCGAGCGTTCGAAGCGGTTCATCGGCTTCGACATGGAAGCGGCGGCCGACGGCACCAACAGCGTGATCAGCGCCGTGATGTTCGGCGCGCTCGCGGGAAGCGGCGCACTGCCCTTTGCGCGTGATCTCTATGAAAAGGCCATTCGCGACAGCGGCATCGCGGTTGCGACCAATCTCGCTGGATTCGATGCAGGATGGCAGGCGGCGCAGGGCGTCGTCGCGATGCCTGCGGCGGAAAGCCATGCGGTTCCCAGCGCGACGACGACGGCGGGCAAGGCACTGGAAGTGCGCGCGCGCGCCAATCTGCCCGAGGCCGCGATCCCGAATGCGCTGCACGGCATCCAGCGGCTGATGGATTATCAGGATGCAGCCTATGCGGAGCTATTCCTCGATAGGCTGGAAACCGTCGCGGCGCGTGATCAGAGCCCCTTCACGCTCACCGCCGAAGCCGCACGCCATCTCGCGCTCTGGATGAGCTACGAGGATTCGATCCGCGTGGCCGATCTCAAGACCCGCGACACGCGCATCGCGCGCGTGCGCGGCGAGGTGAAGGCTTCGGACGCACAGCTTCTGACCATCACCGAATTCATGCATCCCCGGCTTCGCGAGATCTGCGAGATTTTGCCTGCACGCCTCGGCCGGAGCATTCTTGAGAGCGAATTCCTTGTCCGTCGCACCTCCGGCTTCTTCACCAGCGGCAGGCACGTGGAAACGACGAGCCTGCGCTGGTTCCTCCTGCTCCGCACGCTTGCGGGGCTGCGCAGGTGGCGACCCAAGTCGCTGCGTTTCGCGGACGAGCAGGCGCGGATCGAAACATGGCTGGAACGCGTGCGGACGGCGGCAACGAGCGATAACGCACTCGCCATCGAACTCGTGCGCTGCCAACGGCTGATCAAAGGCTATGGCGACACGTTCGAGCGCGGGCTCGGCAACTTCGAGCGGATCATGGCCGCGCAGCCGCAATCGGCCGAAGAGGTGAGCCGTTTGTGCGCGGCCGCGCTTTCGGATGAAGGCGGCCAGGCGCTCGACGAGGCGCTGAAAGCCGCCTGAATCGTACGTTCGTGCGTATCGAGCCGCAACATAATACTTGATTATTCAAGTTTTCTGAGTAGCATTGGCGCACTGGGAGAGGAGTTCATACCGTGGCGATCGAAGCGCGACCCTCGGTCTATCTGACCTTCGCGGCGGCAGCGGAACGCTGGGCCGAACGCCCCTTTCTCCATGCCCCCGCAGATGCGATCGGTGAGCCCCTGCCGTTCGCACAGAACTTCGCGGACGCCGCCTCGGCTGTCGAAGTCCTTCGCGCCGCCTACGGCAAACAGGGATACGGCAAGGGCCACCGCATCGGCCTTGCGCTCGACAACCACCCCGCCTTCTTCCTGCACTTCCTGTCGCTGAATGCGCTCGGCGCGAGCGTCGTGCCGCTCAACACCGCGATGCGGCCCGAAGAGATGGCGCCGATCGTCGCGGCGGCCGATCTCGACGCCATCGTGGCATGGCCGAAACATCGTGCGATGCTGGACAGCACGCAAACGCTGAGCGGCACGACTGTACCGGTCGCGGAGCCTTCGCTTGCGGACCTCCCGCGCGCGGTGCGCGCTGGATGCGGAGACGAAACGCCGGATGCCGACCGCGAGGCGGCGATGCTTTTCACCTCCGGCACCACGGGCAAGCCCAAGGGGTGCATTCTTTCCAACGCCTATTTCACATGGGTGGGACATTTCTATGCGACGCTCGGCGGCTATTGCGCGTTCCGCGAGGGCGAGGATCGCATCCTGACGCCGCTGCCGGTCAACCACATGAACGCGCTCGCGTGCAGCTTCATGGCCGCGATGATGACGGGAAGCTGTCTCATTCAGCTCGACCGATTCCACGCCTCGCGCTGGTGGAACACGGTGCGCGAAACGCGCGCGAGCGTGATCCACTATCTCGGCGTGATGCCCGCGATCCTGCTGCAGCGGGAGGACGAGACGGCCGATCTCGCCGTGCGGTTCGGCTTCGGCGCGGGCGTCGATCCGCGCCACCACGCGCGCTTCGAGGAGCGCTTCGGTTTCCCGCTGATCGAGGCGTGGGCGATGACCGAAACCGGCGCTGCCGCGTGGATCACCGCCAATCGCGAACCGCGCCATGTCGGCATGCGCTGCTTCGGGCGCACGCCCGACCATCTCGAGGTTCGCATCGCGGGCGACACGGGCGCCGATGTGCCGGACGGCGAGCCGGGCGAGCTTCTGGTGCGCGCGCGCGGCGATGATCCGCGCCGCCATTTCTTTTCCGGCTATTACCGCGACCCCGCGGCGACCGAGGCGGCGTGGGAAGACGGCTGGTTCCACACCGGCGACATCGTGAAACGCGACGCCGAGGGCAATTTCTTCTTCGTCGATCGCAGCAAGAACATCGTGCGCCGCAGCGGCGAGAATATCGCGGCGGTCGAGGTAGAAGGCGTGCTGATGCAACACGCGGCCGTTTCCGCCTGCGCCGTGCTGCCGATCGAGGACGAACTGCGCGGCGAGGAAGTAATGGCGCTGGTACAGACCGATGAAGGCACGGGCAGCGAGACGCTCGCGACCGATCTCGTCAATCACTGCCTCGAACGCCTCGCCTATTTCAAGGCACCCGGCTACATCGCTTTCGTCGATCATTTGCCGACGACGGCATCGCAGAAATTGCAGCGCGGCGAAATCCGCTCGCTCGGCCGCGCGCTGCACGCGAACGGTAGCGCCTTCGATGTACGCGCGCTCAAACGCGGTCCGAAGGCCGCATGAGCGGCGCGCGCAACTATCAGGGCGTGGCCGTCACCTCGCCAGTGACGATCCCTTATGCCCGTCGCAGCGACAAGCCCGCGCACTGGTTCATCGGTTCGGCGCTGCGCGCGCTTCTCGATGCGAGCGGGCTCGAGAAGGACGCGATCGACGGGCTCGCGGTTTCGTCCTTTTCGCTGGGGAGCGACACGACGATCGCGCTGACCGAGCATTTCGACATGTCGCCGCGCTGGATCGAATGGTTGCCGACCGGCGGCGCGAGCGGCGTGATGGCGCTGCGCCGCGCCGCGCGCGCCGTGCAGGACGGCGACGCGAACATCGTTGCCTGCATCGCGGGCGATACTGCCGGGAGCGCCAGCTTCTCGGACCTCGTGAAGGATTTCAGCCGCTTTTCGAGCGCCGCCGTTTATCCCTATGGCGCGGCCGGTCCCAACGGTGTGTTCGCGCTGGTCACCGACAACTACATGCGCCGTTTCGGCGCGGCGCGGACCGACTTCGGGCGG
>JAEULI010000159.1 GCA_016793845.1 Sphingosinicella sp. | reverse complement strand
AGCATGATTCTAAGCGAGGCCTTCAGATGCGCGGGGACCTGCAGGCAGTGTTCGTGGGGAAAATCCGTATCCATGGCGGCCGGTTAGCAGCGGCAGGCGACGGTTCGATGCCAGTCCTGTTGCGAGACGATGACGTTCGGGTGGCGGGCCCGGTTCGGCGCGTTCAGCTTGAGACTGGCTGCCGGCCTGCTATAGGCAGCGTCGATGGCACGTCTTGCCCAGATTCTCGGCGACCTCAAAAGCCGGTTCCGTGCCCTGCCGCGCTGGGCGCGTGTGCTGAGCTATGTCGCTGGCGGTGCCGCCCTGTTCGGCATCCTCGTCGTGTTCGTCGCCTGGCTGGTCTTCGCGCGCGGTCTTCCCGATGCGGCGCAGCTTGCCGAATACGAGCCGCCGCTGCCGAGCCATGTGCGCGCGGCGGACGGGACACCCTTCGCGAGCTTCGCGCGCGAGCGGCGCATCTTCCTCGATTACGAGCAGACGCCGAAGCAGCTCGTCGGCGCGTTCGTCTCCGCTGAGGACAAGACCTTCTTCACGCACCCCGGCATCGATCTGCCCGGCATCTTTCAGGCGGCGATCACCAATCTGAAGGCGATGGGCACCGGCAAGCGGCCCGTCGGCGCCTCCACGATCACGCAGCAGGTGGCGAAGAACCTGCTGCTGACGAACGAGGTGAGCTACGTGCGCAAGGTGAAGGAGATTTTCCTTGCCCGGCGCATCGAGCAGGCGCTGACCAAGCCCGAGATCATCGAGCTTTACCTCAACCAGATCTTCCTCGGCCGCAGCGCCTACGGCGTGCAGGCGGCGTCGTTCGCCTATTTCAACAAGCCGGTCGAAGAGCTTTCGCTGGCGCAGACGGCGTTCCTCGCGGTGCTGCCGAAGGCGCCCGCCAACTATAACCCTTCCACCGAGAAGGGCCGCGTCCGTGCGCTCGCGCGGCGCAACTGGGTGCTCGGGCAGATGGCGGAGAACGGCTATGTGAGCGCGGCACAGGCGCGTGCCGCCGCTGCCGAGCCGATCGTCGTCGTCAACCGCGCCGAAATCCCGCGTGATCGCACCGGTGATTATTTCATCGAGGATATCCGCCGCGAACTCGTCGAGAAATACGGCGAGGAGGGCGAGCACGGCATCTACACGGGCGGGCTGTGGGTTCGCTCCACGATCAACCCGGCGATGCAGCGCGCCGCCGAAATGGCGCTGCGCGATGGCCTCGTGAAATACGACCGTCCGCGCGGCTGGCGGGGTGTGACCGACAAGATTGAGCTTGGCGAAGGCTGGGCGCAGCGGCTGCGCGCCGTCAACCTGCCGGTTGGTTACGACGACTGGCGCGCGGCGGTGGTGCTCGAAAAGTCGGGCGGGGTGATTTCGCTCGGCTTCGAAGACGGCACGAACGGCCGCATGTCCGCGCAGAATGCTTCGATCCCCGTGCGCGGGGTCGGCGTGCCGGCGTTCCAGCGGCTCGCAGCCGGAGACGTCATCCCCGTGAAGCGCGTGGCGGGCGACGACTATACGTTGCGCCAGATCCCGGACATCGGCGGCGGCATGGTGGTGATGGAAGTCTCCACGGGCCGCGTGCTCGCGATGGTCGGCGGCTTTGACGCACGCCGCTCGCAATACAACCGCGCGACGCAGGCGATGCGGCAGCCGGGATCGGCGATCAAGCCGTTCGTTTATGCCGCCGCGCTCGACAATGGCTACACGCCCGCGTCGGTCGTCGTCGATGCGCCTTACTGCGTGTTCCAGACGCGCTCGCTCGGCACCAAGTGTTTCCGCAACTTCTCGGGCGGCTATGCGGGCCCGCAGACGATGCGCTGGGGCCTCGAACAATCGCGCAACCTGATGACGGTGCGTCTCGCCTACAACACCGGCATGGACAAGGTCGTCGAGACGATCGACCAGATGGGCATCGCCAAGCTTTCGCCGGTGCTCTCCATGTCGCTCGGCGCGGGCGAGACGACGGTGATGAAGCTGACGAACGCCTATGCGATGCTCGCGAACGGCGGCAAGCGGCAGTCGCCGGTGCTTTACGATCTCATCCAGGACCGGCGCGGCCGCACGATCTATCGTGCCGATGCGCGCGACTGTGCGGGTTGCAGTACGCCGGACTGGGATGGCGACGCGATGCCGCGCCCCGCCGATGCCCGCCCGCAGGCGATGGACGCGAAGACCGCCTATCAGGTCGTGCACATGCTGGAAGGCGTCGTGCAGCGTGGCACGGCCGTGGTGCTGCGCGACCTCAATCGGCCGATGTTCGGCAAGACCGGTACGACGAACGGTCCCACCAACGTGTGGTTCGTGGGCGGCACGGCGGATGTCGTGGCGGGGCTCTACCTCGGCTTCGACGAGCCGAAGAACATGGGCGGCTATGCGCAGGGCGGCACGCTTGCGGCGCCGGTCTTCAAGCAGTTCGCCATCGCCGCGCTGAAAGATGCGCCGAAGCGGCCTTTCGAGATATCGCCCGGCGTGCGCATGGTGCGGATCGATCGGCGTTCGGGCAAGCGCGTCTACGGCGGCTGGCAAGTCGATACCGACCCGCGCGCGGCGGTGATCTGGGAGGCGTTCAAGCCCGAAAGCGAGCCGCGCCGCGTTGCGGCCGCCTACGATCCGTTCGCCAAGGCCGAAGTTGTGCGCTCGGACAGCGAATTCTTGCAATCCACCGGCGGCATTTACTAGAAGCCGCAGCTTCCATCACGAAGGACGAGTACCATGCGCGCTGAAGCGCTCAATCATGTCGACCGGATCAAGCAGGCGCTCGCCCTGCTGAGGAGGTTTCTTTGACTGGGATGTCGCCCTTAAACGCCTTGATGAGCTGAACGCCGAGGCTGAGAATCCCGAACTCTGGAACGATCCCAAGGCCGCGCAGAAGCTGATGCTTGAGCGTCGCCGCCTCGATGAGGCGATCCAGGCGACGCGGAGCATCCAGACCGAACTCGATGATACCGTCGAGCTCATCGAGATGGCCGAGGCCGAAGGCGACGAAGACCTCGTGAACGACGGCGTCGCCGCGCTCGAGACGCTCGCGAACCGTGCTGACAAGGACAAGGTCGCCGCGCTGCTTTCGGGCGAGGCGGACGCGAACGACACCTATATCGAGATCAACGCGGGCGCGGGCGGGACGGAGAGCCAGGACTGGGCGTCGATGCTCCAGCGCATGTACCAGCGCTGGGCGGAACGGCGCGGCAACAAGGTGGAACTGGTCGATTATCACGGCGGCGAGCAGGCGGGCATCAAGTCCGCGACGCTGATGGTGAAGGGCGAGAACGCCTACGGCTATGCCAAGACCGAAAGCGGCGTGCACCGGCTGGTGCGCATCAGCCCCTACGACAGCGCGGCGCGGCGGCACACGAGCTTCGCGAGCGTGTGGGTCTATCCGGTGGTGGATGACGACATCGCCATCGAGATCAACGAAAGCGATCTCAAGATCGATACCTACCGGGCCTCGGGCGCGGGCGGGCAGCACGTGAACACCACGGACAGCGCCGTGCGCATCACGCACGTGCCCACGGGCATCATCGTCGCGTGCCAGAACCAGCGTAGCCAGCACAAGAACCGCGCCGAGGCGATGAAGCAGCTGAAGGCGCGCCTCTACGAGGCCGAGCTGCAGAAGCGCGAGGCCGAGGCGAACGCGGTGAACGCCACCAAGACCGATATCGGCTGGGGCCACCAGATCCGCAGCTATGTGCTGCAGCCCTATCAGCAGGTGAAGGACTTGCGCACGGGTATCGTCAACACGAGCCCCGACGATGTGCTCGACGGCGATCTGGATGATTTCATGGCGGCGGCGCTTGCGCAGCGCGTGACAGGTGAAAAAGTCGTCGTTTCAGACGACGACTAGCCGAGATACCTGTCGAGGCCTGCGGTCATGTCGGCGATCAGGTCGTCTGCGTCTTCGAGGCCGCAGTGGATGCGGAGCATCGGGCCGTCCGTCTGCCAGCGTGTCGCGGTGCGGAGCGGGTTCACCGGCAGCACGAGGCTTTCGTAGCCGCCGAACGAGAAGCCCATGCCGAAGTGGCGGAGGCCGTCCACACAGGCGGCGAGCGCCTTGCGGTCGCCGGGTTTCAGCGCGATGGCGAACAGGCTGGCGTAGCCGCTGAAATCGCGCGTCCAGAGCGTGTGGCCGGGATCGTCCGGCAGGCCGGGGCAGATCACGCGCTCGACGGCGGGGTGGTTGCTGAGCGCTTCGGCAAGCGCGAGCGCGGTCTTGCCGTGGCGCTCCATGCGGATGGCGAGCGTGCGCAGGCCGCGCAGCGCGAGCGCGCAGTCGTCCGGCGCGGCGGTCTGGCCGAGCCGGAGCGCGGTGTTCCGGAAATTCTGCCATGCACCCGGCGCGGCCGTCACCGAGCCCATCAGTGCATCGCTGTGGCCGACCACGTATTTGGTGAGCGACTGCACCGAGAGATCAACGCCGTGGCTGATCGCCGGGAAGAGCAGGGGGGTCGCCCACGTGTTGTCGAGGATGGAGACGAGGCCGCGTTCGCGCGCGAGTGCCGCGATGGCGGGTACGTCCTGCACCTCGAAGGTCAGCGAACCGGGGCTTTCCATGTAGATCGCCTGCGTGTTCGCGCGGATCAGCGGCGCGAGGCCGTCGCTGTCCGTGGGGTCGTAGTATTCGGTCTCGACGCCGATCCGTGTCAGAACCGATTTCGCCATCACGCGCGTCGGTTCGTAGACGTTGTCGGCCATCAGGAGGTGACCGCCCGAAGACGTTGCGGCCATCAGCGCTGCGGCGATCGCGGCGACGCCGGACGGGAACAGGTGCGTGCCCGCGGCGCCCGGCTCCATTTCGGTCAGCGCTTCGGCAAGCGCCCACTGTGTCGGCGTGCCGCGGCGTCCGTAATAGAGCCCGGCGTCGGGGTTGCGCGAGGCGACCTCATAGGCGTCCAGCGTCTCGAAGAGGCACGTCGAGGCACGGTAGACCGGCGGGTTGACGACGCCGTGCGTCCATTCCGGGCGGCGCCCGGCGTGAACGAGTTTGGTGGCAGGCGCGTCGCCGCCGGACTTGTCCCCGCTCACGCCGCTCCGGTTACGACGGGCGTGTCCGCCTCGCCGCCCCATTCGGACCACGAACCGTCATAGAGCGCGGTTTTCTTTGCGCCGAGCAGGTGCAGCCCGAACGACAGAGCGGCGGCGGTGACGCCCGAGCCGCACGTGGTGACGACGGGCTGATCCGGATCGACGCCGACCTCGCGGAACGCGGCTCGCAGCGCCTCGCCCTGCTTGTAGGTGCCGTCCTCGTTGTAGAGTTCGGTGTAGGGCAGGTTGAACGAGCCCGGGATGTGGCCGGGGCGCACGCCCGGGCGGGTTTCCGGCTCGTCGCCGCGGAAGCGCGCGGCGCCGCGCGCGTCGACGACCTGCTCGGCCTTCGTCTTCAGGTTTTCCTTCATCTGCGCGAGATCGCGGACCTGCGCCTTGTCCTTCCAGACGGTGAAGTGGCGGTGGCGGACGACGGGCTTGCCCGATTCCATTGCGCGGCCTTCGGCTTTCCACTTCTGGAGGCCGCCGTCGAGGATCGCGACTTCATGCGCGCCGAACAGATTGAGCAGCCACCACGCGCGCGCCGAGGAGCGGAGCGGCGAGTTGTCGTAAACGACGATGCGGCTGCCGTCGCCAAGGCCGATCGCCTGCATACGGCTGGCGAACTTCTCTGCGCTCGGCACCATGTTCGGCAGGCTGGAGCTGGTGTCGGCAAGCTCGCCGAGATCCATGAACACGGCGCCCGGAATATGCCCGGCCTCGAATTCGGTGCGGGCATCGCGCGCGTCAAGGAAGTAGGAGGCATCGACGATGCGCAGGTCGTTCGCGCCCAGCTCTTTCGCGAGCCATTCCGTCGTTACCAGCGAATCCATGCGTTGCTCCTTGAACCTGTGTCTTAATCGTCTTCCTGAATAGTCGGACGCCCCGATATTGCCAATGGCGTATGGGCGCTCTAACGCGAAACCTATGGAAACGACGCATCTCGGCAAGGTGAGTGCGCTTCCGGCGTCTCCGGAAGCCGCGAAGCTCGACTACGTGCCCAATCCGCGGCCCCAGAGCCGCTATCTCGTGCGCTTCGCGGCGCCCGAGTTCACATCGCTGTGCCCGGTGACCGGCCAGCCCGATTTCGCGCATCTCGTGATCGACTATGTGCCCGCCGCGCGCATCGTGGAATCGAAATCGCTGAAGTTGTTCCTTGGGAGTTTCCGCAACCACGCGGCGTTCCACGAGGATTGCACCGTCGGCATCGGCGAGCGGCTGTTTCGCGAGATGGCGCCGCACTGGCTCAGGATCGGCGGCTACTGGTATCCACGCGGCGGCATTCCCATTGATGTGTTCTGGCAATCCGGCGCGCCGCCTGCGGACGTGTGGGTGCCGGATCAGGGCGTCGCGCCCTATCGCGGGCGCGGCTAGGGAATCCCGATCAGCTTGTGCGTCTGGAGCGACAGGCGCCATTTCGGATGGGTGAGGCAATATTCCGTCGCGGCGGCGATGTTTTCCGCCTGCGTGGGGCCATCCATCGGCTGCAGGAAGAAATTCCGGAATTCGAGCGCATCGAACATCTCCGGGCTGTTGTTCGGCTGCGGGTAGACGAGTTTCAGTTCGTCGCCCGATGTCTGCACCAGTTCGGCGTCCGCCTTGGGGCTGACGCAGATCCAGTCGATCCCGGCGGGTGCGGGGAGCGTGCCGTTGGTTTCGATGGCGATCGAGAAGCGGTGCGCATGGAGCGCGTCGATCAGCGCGCTATCGAGTTGTAGCAGGGGTTCGCCGCCGGTGCAGACGACGAGGCGGTGGTCGCTCGTCTCACCCCATGCCGCCGCAACCGCATCGGCGAGCACTTCGGCATCCGCGAACTTGCCGCCGCCGGGGCCGTCCGTGCCGATGAAATCCGTGTCGCAGAAGGTGCAGACGGCTTTCTCCCGGTCCCGTTCGAGGCCCGACCAGAGGTTGCAACCCGCAAAGCGCAGGAACACGGCGCGGCGGCCCGTCTGGGCGCCTTCGCCCTGCAGGGTGAGGAAGAGCTCTTTGACGGCGTAGGTCACGGCGTGGCGTAGGCGGTGGGGTCGGGGAGGCCCGCCTCCTCGAAACCCTTGTGGCGGAGGCGGCAGGCGTCGCAGCGGCCGCAGTGGAGCGGCGTTCCGTCCGCAGCCGCGGCGGGATCGTAGCACGTCCACGTCCCGGCGATATCGACGCCGAGCCGCGCGGCTTCACGCGCGATCCCGGCCTTGTCGAGGTCGATGAGCGGCGTGTGCACCTTGAAGCGCTCGCCCGCGCTGCCCGCCTTGGTGGCGGTCGCGGCAAGCGCCTCGAACGCCGCGATGAAGGCGGGGCGGCAATCGGGATAGCCCGAATAATCGAGCGCATTGACGCCGATGAAGATGTCTCGCGCGCCGATCGCTTCAGCCCACGCCAGCGCGACCGACAGGAACACGGTGTTGCGCGCGGGCACATATGTGGGCGGGATGACGCCGCTGTCGACTGCGCCGTCACCCTTCGGCACGGCGATCTCGTCCGTAAGCGCCGATCCGCCGAACGCCCGGAGGTCGAGCGGAAGCACGATGTGCCGCACCGCATAGATCGCCGCCGCCCGCCGCGCCGCCTCCAATTCCACCCGGTGGCGCTGGTTGTAGTCGACGGTGAGCGCGTGCACGGCATACCCGCCCGCGCGCGCGATCGCCGCGCACGTAACGGAGTCGAGTCCTCCCGAGAGGAGAACCACCGCCGGTTGCGAAGTTGTCATGGTGGCGCGATAGTCAATTCACCGGATAGGGGCAAGTTTCGGGGGCAGCTTATGCGCAGGCAGGTCTTTGCCGCGATCGTTGGTATTTGTCTTGGTTCCGCAACGGCTCAGGCTCAGAACCTGCAGGAACGCTATGAGGCCGCGGAAAAGGCGTTTGCGGCCAAGGAGTACGACACGGCGGCGACGGTGTTCGCCGAAGTGTTGAGCCGCCTCGCAAAATCCCAGCGGGACAGCACCGTCGAAGCCGATCTGCGACGGCGTATCGCCGAAACGGATCTCGCGCTCGGTCGCCCGGAGCGTGCGATCACCACGTTGACGCCGGCCGTATCCATCTACACGAAGGCGCCGGGCCAGCCTTTTCTGATGGAAACATACAGTCTTCTCGGGCGCGCTTATGAAAAGCTCGGCGAAATGCACCGAGCGGCGGAAAATTATCAGGCGACCCTCCGGCTGAACACCGATCCTGCCCGCAAGACGGCCCTGTCGATTCCGCTCGCGCGGGCGGCGGTTTTCACCGATGCGGTGCTCGCGCGGAGCCTCGTCGACGCGATGATCGCAGACTTCAAACCCACGGAAGACAAACGGCGCAGCGGCGAACTGCTCGGCGAATTCCAGACCCTTCGTGGGCGCATAGAACTGAATGCGGGAAATCACGCCGAGGCGCTCGAATGGTTCAAGAAGGCGTCCAAAAGCGCCGGGGGCATCGGCACGCGGGTTTCGCTTTCCGACGTTGCGATCAGGTCCGATCTTGCTCTGGCGAGTCATCTTACCGGCGACGATGACAAGGCCTTCTACTATATCGCGATGACGGGCGCGGGGCGCATGGGGGGCAAGGGGCCGCAATTCCCCGACTGGAGAGCGCTGAAGCTGCCGGACTGCTCGCCGGCATTCGACATCTGGCCCGAAGATCTCGTCGTTTTCGATATCGCGCTCGGCGACGACGGGCACGTCATGAGTGCAGAGCCGATTTATTCGACGAAGCCGGGAAAGATCGAGGCGGAATTCGTGAAGGCGGCGCGGACGTGGCTCTGGTCCGCCGAGGAGATGACGAAGACGGAGCCGTTCTGGCGGTTTTCCATCCGGGTCGCGACCCGCTGCGTCTTCAATACCGACCGGCGGTGGGTCGGCCTCGGTTTCATGCGCGAACTCGTGAAAGAGGTGAGCACGTTGAGAAACCCCGTTCTCGACGTCGACAGCAGCGCTGATTTCAAGACGCTGCGGGCTGAACTCGTGCGACGCGAGGCGGCCGACGGTACGAATTCGATGAACCTGATCCCCGTTCTTGTCGCGCTTGCCGAACACGACGAGGAGGGTGTTTATGCCGAGCGTGCGCGCGAGATTCTGGGCTCCAACAGCATTTCGGCGAGAAGCCGCGCCATTCTCGACGTGCTGATGGCGCGGCGGCAGATGGGACGCGGCGCCGACGCGCTACAGATGCAGCCGGGCGCGGCCTGGCCCTCCGACGTGGTCGACTGGTTCCGCATCGAACAGGGGCTGCAACTCGAAAAGCGCAAGCGCGGCGAACGGGCTGTTCCGCTCTACACGGCAGTATTCGAACGCGGCAACGCAAAGACCGACACGCTCGCCCAGTTCGCGGCCCTGCGGCTCGCTTCGATCGCTTATGCAGGAAAGGCCCAGGAAAGGGCGTCGGGTTATCTCGCCGCGACGGGACTGCGGCCCGATCAATGCGCCCTCGTCGATACCAGTCCGATCCCGGAAAGCACTGGCGCCAGTTCCAGCGACTATCCGCGCGAAGCGATGAACTGGGGGTTCGAGGGCTATATGGTTTCGAACTATGATATCGGCGTCGACGGGAAGACGAAATCGCCACGCGTCGTGTTCGCTTATCCCCCATTCGTGTTCGAAGACACGATGGAACGGATCATCAGCCGCTGGCGGTTCAAGCCGATTTATCGGGAGGGTGAACAGATCGGCTGCACCGGCGCCACGCAGAGCATCCGTTTCAATATTCCCGGAAAAAGCTGACCGGGCTTGCCGTGCGCAAAGAAAAAGGCCGCCGGATACGACCGGGCGGCCTTTCAATAATCAGTCGGCTGGATATCCAGCTAGGGGAGGTAAGGTGTGCCGTAAGGCACGGGCCCCGTTTAGCGCGCTTATGGTAAAATTCGGGTTAACCGCGATTTTTCGCGTTTGATCGCCCGGCGCGCGCCCTGTAATCGTCGCGGCCATGAAGCGGACCCTGCTCCCACTCAACGCGCTGCGCGTCTTCGATGCCGCCGCGCGCCATCTGTCGTTCACCAAGGCGGCGGATGAGCTTGCGGTGACGCCTGCCGCCGTGGGCCAGCAGATCCGTACGCTGGAAGATGTGCTCGGCACCGTGCTGTTCCGGCGCATGACGCGGAACCTCGAACTCACCGACGAGGCGGTGCGCAGCCTGCCCGCGCTCCGCGAAGGCTTCGCGAAGCTGGAGGAGGCCGTGGCGATCATGCAGGCGGGGCAGGGCGAGGAGCGCCTGACCATTGCGGCGCCGCGCGACTTCATCGGCAAGTGGCTGGCGCCCAGGCTTGGCCTTATCAAGGCGTCGACGACTGCACGGCAGGTGACGATCCTCCCGACGGAAGGGCCGGTCGATTTCAACGCGGCCAATCTCGACGCTGCTATTTTCTTCGGCGCGATGCCCGCCGAGGAAGAACTCAGCGGCAAGCTGATCGCACCGGGCACGGTCGTGCTGGTGGCGACGCCGGAGATCGCCGCGAACGTGAAGATCGTGTCGGAAGTCGCCGCGCAGCCGCTGATCGAGCACCCGTCCGCGGACTGGCGCGGCTGGTTCGAGGCGCACGGCGTCCACATGACGGACCGCAGCGCCAGCCTCGGCGTTGCCGACGCAGGCCTCGCTACCGACAGCGCGGTCGCGGGCTACGGGATTGCGCGTGTGCCGCTGGTGCTCGCCGAGGCGGACATTGCCGCCGGGCGGCTCGCCATCGTCATGGAGCCCAAGGTTTCGGACGAAGCCTATTGGCTGATCGCGCCGAGCGCGCAGTGGCGACAGAAGAAGGTGCGCGATCTAGTAGCGGCGCTTTCGGACTAAACGTCGATCGCGTCTTCCGAAACGGTCGCGGCGCGCTCCTGAATGAAATTGAAGCGGTGCTCCGGGTTGCGGCCCATCAGGCGGTCGACGAGATCGACGACCGGCGCGCGTTCCTCATAAGTATCGGGCAGCGTCACGCGGATCAGCGTGCGCTTTTCCGGGTCCATCGTGGTTTCGCGAAGCTGCATGGGGGACATCTCGCCAAGGCCCTTGAAGCGGCCGATCTCCACTTTGCCGCGCCCCGAGAAGTCGCCCGCGAGCAGTTCGTCCTTGTGTGCATCATCGCGCGCGTAGGCGACCTTGCCGCCCTGCGACAGGCGGTAGAGCGGCGGCTGCGCGAGGTAGAGGTGGCCGTTCTTCACGAGGCCCGACATCTCCTGGAAGAAGAACGTCATCAGCAGCGTGGCGATGTGTGCGCCATCGACGTCGGCGTCGGTCATGATGACGACGCGGTCGTAGCGGAGCGCATCGGGATCGAAGCGATCACGCGAGCCGCAGCCGAGCGCCTGGATAAGATCGGCGATTTCCTGGTTGGCGCCGATCTTGTCCCGGTTCGCCGAGGCGACGTTCAGGATCTTGCCGCGAATGGGCAGGATCGCCTGCGTCTTGCGGTCGCGCGCCTGTTTCGCTGAGCCGCCTGCCGAGTCGCCTTCGACGATGAATATCTCGGTGCCTTCCGGCGCATCCGACGAACAGTCTGTGAGCTTGCCCGGGAGGCGGAGGCGGCGCGCGCTTGTCGCGGTCTTGCGCTTGATTTCCTTTTCGGCGCGGCGCTTCAGCCGCTCGTCCATGCGTTCGAGCGCAAAGCCGAGGAGCGCACGGCCGCGCTCCATGTTGTCCGAGAGGAAGTGATCGAAGTGGTCCTTGACCGCGGCCTCAACAAATTTCGCGGCTTCGGGGCTCGTCAGCCGGTCCTTGGTCTGGCTCTGGAACTGCGGTTCGCGGATGAACACGGAGAGCATGATTTCTCCGCCCGAAAGCACGTCCTCGGCGGTGAGGCCTTCGCCCTTCTTCTGGCCGATCAGCCCTGCAAAGCCGCGGATGCCCTTGACGAGCGCCGTGCGCAGGCCCGCCTCGTGCGTGCCGCCCGCGGGCGTCGGGATCGTGTTGCAATAGTAGCTCGCGGAGCCTTCGCCGTAGAGCGGCCACGCGACCGCCCATTCCGCCGAGCCCTGCGTGTCCGGGAATTCCGCGCGGCCCGCGAAGAATTCGTTCGTCGCGCAGTCCCGGTCGCCGAGCTGTTCGGCGAGGTGGTCGGCAAGGCCGCCGGGGAACTGGAACACGGCGGTCGCGGGCGTGTCGTCGCTGATGAGCTCGGGGTCGCACGACCAGCGGATCTCGACACCGCGGAACAAATAGGCCTTGGAGCGTGCGAGGCGATAGAGGCGGGCAGGGCGGAACGTCGCCTTGTCACCGAAGATCTCGGGATCGGGGTGGAACGCGATGGTGGTGCCGCGCCGGTTCGGGGCCGCGCCGACCTTTTCGAGTTCCGAGGTGGTATGACCACGCGAATAGCGCTGGCGGTAAAGCTCGCGATTGCGCGCGACCTCGACGACGAGTTCGTCGGAGAGCGCGTTCACCACCGAGATGCCGACGCCGTGGAGGCCGCCCGAGGTGGCGTAGGCCTTGCTCGAGAACTTGCCGCCCGAGTGCAGCATCGTGAAGATCACCTCGAGCGCCGACTTGCCCGGATATTTGGGGTGCGCGTCGATCGGAATGCCGCGGCCGTTGTCGGAGATCGTAAGCGTACCGTCGGACGCGAGCGAAACCTCGATGCGGTTCGCGTGACCGGCGACCGCTTCGTCCATGCTGTTGTCCAGCACTTCGGCGGCGAGATGGTGCAGCGCGCGCTCGTCCGTGCCGCCGATATACATGCCGGGGCGGCGGCGCACGGGCTCCAGCCCTTCGAGAACTTCGATCTGGTCGGCGGTGTAGTCGGTCGGGTTGGCGGCGCCCGTGAAGAGATCACTCATAGCGGCCTTATAGGGACCGCAGCGGCAGCGGTGAAGGGGCTGCGGGTGTCTAGCGCGCGCGCTCGAAAAGCGCCGAAATCGTGTCGTTGTCGAGCCGGCGCTCGGCGGGATGGATGATCGCCGAGAGCGATTCGACGCGCCGGCGAATCCGCTCCGCCAGCATCCCGCTCGCGTGGTGCATGGCCTCGCCGCCCAGTGGGTGCAGCTCGGCAAGGCCTTGCAGGATGAAGGCCGAAAGGTCGCCGCTCAGCCGATCGAAACGGCGGCGTACGGATGCGGGGCAGAGCGCGTAGGCCTCGATCACCAGTGCGGCATCGCGCAGGTGGCTGGCTTCGAAGTGTTCGATGTAGTTGCGCGGGCGCCAGTGGTGCAGGTCGCGGTCGAGCGCGGGATCGCTGCCGGTGACCTCGAGGAGCATGAGAACTTCATTGAACTGATTGAGGAAGTCGCTGGCGAGGCCGGTGTGGGGATCGATGCCGGTGATGGCCTCGGCGGCGATGTCCGCGATGCGCGAGGCCATGGCTTCCGTCATGTCCGGCGGGAATGCGGCGGCGTTCCGATAGGGCTCGCTCACTGTCCAACCGCCTGAGTCTGCGTCCATCATCCCCTGTCTCTTAGGCGGCAGGCGTGAAAAACGCCTTAAACGTCCACAACGTCGTTTTTTTCGCTGGAGATGCATTTTTGCGTTGCAACATGTCGTGCTGCGGTGCAATATGATCATGCCTATATGGCGATCCTCCCCAAGGATTTGACTAGAGGGTCGGCGGTGACGCCGGCCCTTCTTTCTGTCTGGATTCAGACTGTTGCGTGAAAGCATCAACTGCGTTGCAACTTTGTGACCAGCGGGGCGAAATCGCTTGTGCGTCGCCGCAGCGTGGTGAACACTCCCCCTGAAGCATGAGCTTCGGAACGACCCCTCCCAGGGCGAGCAGCGATCACAGCTGAAATGAAGGTGGAGGAATGATGAAAAAGGGAATTGGCAGCCGCGCGATCTCGACGACCGTGCTTGCGGCTGCAACGCTTGTCGGCAGCCTCGCAGTGGCGGCTCCGGCCTTCGCGCAGGACGCAGAAGCGACCAGCGATTGGGAAATCTCGGGCAACGCGGGGATTTTCTCGCAGTACCGCTGGCGCGGCATTTCGCTTTCGGATGAGGAAGTGGCCTTCCAGGGCGGCATCGACGTCGCGCATTCGAGCGGCTTCTACGTCGGCACCTGGGGTTCGAGCCTCGCCGGCTTCGGCTCCTACGGCGGCGCCAACACCGAAATCGACGTCTACGCAGGCTATGCCGGCGAAGCGGGCGGCTTCGGCTACGACATCGGCGCGATCTGGTATCTCTATCCGGGCACCAGCGGCACGGACGTGGTGGAAATCACGGCCTCGCTGAGCAAGGAACTGGGTCCGGTCGGCGCAAGCGTCGGCGTGGCCTATGCGCCCAAGCAGGACTCGCTCGGCAACGACGACAGCTTCTACCTCTACACGGATTGGTCCGCAGCCATTCCGAACACCCCGGTCTCATTGAATGCGCACCTCGGCTACACCGACGGTTCGCTCTC
>JAEULI010000113.1 GCA_016793845.1 Sphingosinicella sp. | reverse complement strand
ATCCATAGAGGGTTGCTGGATCAGCAGAATTTCGCGCATATGCCTCTGGCGGACAGGAGGGGCTCATGAGCATCGAAATCGAGGATCGGGACCGGGTCAACGAGATTCCCAATCCTTACGTGATCGAGAACTGGGCGCTGCTCATCGTCGCGGTGGCCGCCTTTGTCGCCGGTCTGATGATTCTTCTCGACGGCCGCGCGCAGTGGCTTGCGGCCGGGGCCGGGGCTTCACTCGCGCCGATCCTGATCGGTGTTGCGCTCTGGGGCGTCGCGTTTCGGCTGGCGGCCTCGGCGCTTTCGCAACTGCGCTTCATCCTGCCGGTGGATTATCCGAAATCTCTGTGCCCGGTGGTCGCCGATAATGCCTCCGGCACCAGCAATGCCGCGGAGAACCTGAAAGATCAGATTCGCAAGAACGCGCTTCTGTTCGTGCCGCCTCAGGATGCCGTCAGCAATCTGCTCTACACGCTGGTCAAGGGAATCACGCGTGCACCCATCCAGCTCCAGTATTTCGCGCGGTACAATTTCGGTAATTTCTGCGCGGTCGCGCTTGCGCTCGCGAGCTACCTGTTCAGCCTGTTCCTGATGGGTACGACGCCGTTCGAAAACTGGCTCGGCGTCGCTTACGGTGTCGTCATGGTCGTCTGGCTGCTGCGGACGATCAATGCGAATGCCACAGCCGAGGTTTCGATGCGGCCGCTGATCGTCCTCACGGTTTTCGCGATCTTCTTCCCCGTCGTCTTCCTGCTGGTCGGGCAAAGCCTGCCCACGCTCGGCGAGGTCGCGGTGAACTGGCACGTCGGTTTCATGCTGGTGGCGCTGCTCGCGGTTTACGGGCTCTTCCTTGCGGCGGTGAAGAGCCAGCTCGGCTCCGGCGTCAATACGCCGCCCGCGATGAAGCAGGCCGTGCTCTCGGTGAATTTCAATCCTTCCGAGCTGATCGGTGAGTTGGAACGGTTGGTGCTGCGATCGAATCCGACACGGCTGCCGAACCGGCGCTACATCCGTACACCGTTCCAGCTCGATTCATCCCGCGAGGCGGGTGAGTTCCGGGCCGAGTTCCTGGAAGAGACGCAGCCCGTGAGTGCCGGGCGACGGGAAACGGCGCAGGAAGTGCTTGGCTCGCCGCGCCGGCTCTGGCTCGTCGTGCTCACCGCGCTGATGACGCTGGCGGGGCTGGCGTGCGTTTTTCTGGTTTATCGTTTCGCGGGTCTGGCGTGGGGTGAAACCGGCACGCTGGAGACCGGGGCATGGGCCATCGTCGCCTATACGATCGCAACGGCCGCGCGCCGTGCGGCGCATGTGCTCTGGGGTCGCTTCGATTTCCAGTCGCGGCTGGTCTGGATGGAGCTTACCGGCGTTTACAACACGGCTTCGGCAGCGGTGGGTAACCAGTTCACGGGGAACTACAGCACGCAGAAACGCGTCGTGAATGTCGAAAATCTCACGCTCACGCTCTGGGTGACCGACCTTGAAACGGTCACGTTCGGGAAGGACGGGGATCGCTCGATCTACGGCATGTCCGGCCCGCAGGAGACCGCCGATGCAACGATCGGCGCGCTGGTCCGGTTCTCGGAAGGCCAGTCGATGATCGTTGCGCCGGGCACGGCGGCGGACATGGAGCGCATGAGCGCGCTCAGTGCTTTCAATCAAGGTGCGGGCAGCGCGGCCACGCCGACGCTTCCGGGAATGGAAAAGCGCGAACCCGAAAGCTGATCGTTTTCAGCGCCCGGAGCGTAGCGACGCTGCGATACGCGCACCTGAAATCCCGGCGTCGGCGTCTCTATCAAGCGCGCTGAAATCCGCATCGGCGATGCCGGTCGCGACACCCAGCAACTGCAGATAGGCTTCGCGGTTGATCTCCACCGCGCCGAGACTGGCGAGGTGACCCGTCATGAACTGGCAATCGAGCAACCGGAAACCGCCGACGCGCAGCCGGGCGACGAGATGCGCGAGCGCGGCTTTCGATGCGTCGGTGCGGCGGCTGAACATGCTTTCGCCGAAAAACGCGCCGCCGATCCTGACGCCGTAAAGCCCTCCCACGAGCGTTTCGTCCTCCCAGCATTCGACACTGTGCGCGTGGCCGATGCGGTGGAGGAACGTGTAGGCTTCGCGGATCTGCCGGTTGATCCACGTGTCGGCGCGGTCCGGTGCGGGCTCGGCGCAGGCATCGATCACCGCATCGAACGCGCGGTCGATGCTGTGCGCGAAACGCTCCTGTTTCAGCGTTTTGGCGAGGCTGCGCGAGAGGTGGAAGTTCTCGAGCGGCAGGATCGCGCGCTCGCGCGGTTCCACCCAGAACACGTCTTCGGCGTCCCGGCTTTCCGCCATCGGGAAGATGCCGATCGAATAGGCGCGGAGCAGCAGCTCGGGATCGAGCGCCGCGCCGCGCTTCTGCCGCGAACTCATGCGAGCGCCACGCGCGCGCCGGCGTGGCGCACGAGGCGCCCGGCGAGTTCGAGTTCGAGAAGCACGGTCTGCACCACGGCGGGTGGTTCGCCCGACAGGCGGACGAGTTCATCGACGGCGACGGGCGTGAGGCTGAGCAGCGCGGTCACGGCGCCGCGCGCGCTGTCGTCGGCGTCGGTTGGGGGCGGGGCCGAGAAGCGGCTTCCGCCCGCCGCGAGTCGTGCCGCCCCGAAAGGCGCGATCGTCTCGGCGATGTCGGCGGCGGACTGCACGAGCGTTGCGCCGTCGCGGATCAGCTGGTTGCAGCCCTGCGCGCGCGGATCGAGCGGGAAGCCGGGCACCGCCATCACCTCGCGGCCCTGTTCGCCCGCGAAGCGCGCGGTGATGAGCGAGCCCGAACGTGGTGCGGCCTCCACGACGACGATGCCTGCCGAGAGCCCCGAGATCAGCCGATTGCGGCGCGGGAAGTGCCGCGCCTGCGGTTCGGTGCCGAAAGGCTGCTCGGCGATCACGAGGCCGCGTTCGTAGAGCGCGGCATAAAGCTCGGCATTTTCGGGCGGGTAGATGTTGTCGATGCCGCCTGCGATCACGCCGATCGTGCCGCCCGAAAGCGCACCCGCGTGCGCCGCGGCGTCGATACCGCGTGCGAGCCCCGAGACGACGACGATGTCGGCGGCGGCAAGATCGGCGGCAAGTCCGCGCGCGAACCGGATCGCTGCGGCCGACGCGTTGCGCGCACCGACGATGCCGATCGTGCGGCGGTGCGCGTGCTTGATCTCGCCGCGCACGGCAAGCGCGGGCGGCGCGTCCTCGATCTCGGCGAGCAGCGGCGGATAATTGGCCTCGCCGAGGAACACGAGGCGGGCCCCGGCCGCGTCCACGGCTTCCATTTCGCGCTGGACGGCGGCGAGGTTTGCAATCCGGAAGTCACGACGGCCACCACGCCGCGCGAGGTCGGGAAGGGCTTCAAGCGCCGCCGATGCACTTCCGTAACGCGCGGTGAGATGCCGGTAGCTCACCGGCCCCACGTTTTCGCTGCGAATCAGCCGCAGCTTTGCGATGCGTTCGATGTCGCTGCCCGGCCGGTCAGCCATTCGGGTCGGGCGCGCCGCCGCGCCCGCCGATCTTGCTCTCGGTGCCCGCGCGCAGCTTCGCGATGTTTTCGTCGTGCTTCGCGATCACCAGTACGGCCATGCCCGCGAACAGCAGCGCGGCATCCCAGCGTCCGGCGAGCGCGGGCGCAAGCGGGGTCAGCGTTACCGCCATCAACCCCGCGAGCGAGGAGTAGCGCGTTACACCCGCCACGAGCAGCCAGACGGCCGCGAAGACGAGCCCCGCGGGCGGATGGATGGCGAGCGCGATGCCGAGCATCGTGGCGACACCCTTGCCGCCACGGAACAGGAGCCACACCGGAAACAGATGGCCGATAAACGCGCCCATGCCGCCGAGAATATCGCCGCCGTACGCAAATGTGTGACCGAGCCAGACGGCAAGCGCACCCTTGCCCGCATCGAGCAGCAGGGTCAGCGCCGCGAGGCTCTTGCCGCCGGTGCGCAGCACGTTGGTCGTGCCGATATTGCCCGATCCCATGCGGCGGATATCGCCCATTCCGGCGAGGCGCGTGACGATGAGGCCGAAGGGAATCGCGCCCAGCAGATAGCCGACGACGAACCAGGTCCAGGGGTTGGCCAGAAGGGGCGTGTCGGTGAACATCGGCGCGGAACCTAAACGGAACCCGCGGCGTTCGAAAGCCCCCTTCGCGCGGTGGCGCGAAGGCATCGCCAAAGCCGTTTCGACAGCCTAGAAGACCCCGCATGACTGAACGCCTTCAGATCGCTTTCGCGCCGCTCAACCAGACCATGGGCGACCTTCGCGGCAACGCCGATGCGATGCTCGCGGCGCGCGCGAAACAGCCGCAGGCTGACCTCGTCGTTACCTGCGAGCTTTCGCTCATCGGCTATCCGCCCGAAGACCTCGTGCTGAAGCCGTCGCTGGTGCGCGCTGCGGACGCAGAGCTACAGCGCATGGCGGAAGCGACGGCGGACGGCGGCCCCGCCATGCTCGTCGGCAGCGTGCTCCTCGAAGACGACAAGCTCTATAACGCGATGGCGCTGCTCGATGGCGGCAAGATCGCGGCGTGGACGCGCAAGCACGAGCTGCCGAACTACGGCGTGTTCGATGAGAAGCGCGTGTTCGCGCCCGGCCCGCTGCCGGGGCCGCTGGCGTTCCGCGGCGTGCGCCTCGGCGTGCCGATCTGCGAGGACATCTGGTTCCCGGACGTGTGCGAATGCCTCGCCGAGACGGGGGCTGAGATCCTGCTCGTTCCGAACGGCAGCCCTTATGAGCTGGACAAGGACGACAAAAGGCTTTCGCTGGCCGCGATGCGCGTCGCCGAAACCGGTCTGCCGCTCGCGTACCTCAACCGCGTCGGCGGGCAGGACGAAATCGTCTTCGACGGCGCCAGCTTCGTGATGAACGCGGATCGTCGCATCGCCGTGCAGTTCCCGGACTGGGAGGAGCGCGTCACGCTCACCACGTGGTTCCGCACCGCGAAGGGCTGGGTGTGCGAGGAAGGGCACAAGCACCGCCTCGATCCGTATCCGGAGGACATCTACCACGCGATGCAGATCGGCCTCGCCGACTATGTGAACCGCAACCGCTTCCCCGGCGTCGTGCTCGGGCTTTCGGGCGGCATCGATTCGGCGCTGTCGGCGGCGGTGGCGGTGGATGCGCTCGGCGCGGACCGCGTATGGTGCGTGATGATGCCCTCGCGCTTCACGTCGCAGGACAGTCTCGACGATGCGGCGGAATGTGCGCGGATGCTCGGCTGTCGCCTGGATACCATACCCATCACGCCTGCCATGGAAGCGTTCGACGCGATGCTCGCGCCGGTATTCGAAGGCAAGCCGCGCGACATCACGGAGGAGAATGTCCAGTCGCGCATCCGGGGTGTCACCTTGATGGCGCTTTCCAACAAGTTCGGTCACATGCTGCTCACTACCGGCAACAAGTCCGAGATGTCGGTGGGCTATGCCACGATCTACGGCGACATGGCGGGCGGCTATTCGGTGCTGAAGGATGCCTACAAGACCACCGTGTTCGCGCTCTCGCGCTGGCGGAATGCGAACCGTCCGAAACTGGCGCTGGGACCGAATGGCCCGGTGATGCCGGAGCGTGTCATCACCAAGCCGCCCACGGCCGAGCTGCGCGAGAACCAGAAGGATCAGGATTCGCTGCCGCCGTACGAAATCCTCGATCCGATCCTGCACGGCCTCGTGGAAGAGGAGCTTTCGGTTGCCGACATCGTCGCGCGGGGCTTCGATCGCGACACCGTGATCCGCATCGAGCGCCTGCTCTACGTGGCCGAATACAAGCGCCGCCAGTCGCCCCCCGGCGTCAAGATCGGCGTCCGCAACTTCGGGCGAGACCGCCGCTATCCGATCACCAACGCCTTCCGGACCTCATGACCCTCACCACCCGTTTCGCCCCGTCTCCAACGGGCTATCTCCACGTCGGCAACGTCCGCACCGCGCTCCACAACTGGTTGTTCGCGAAGAAGCACGGCGGGCGTTTCCTGCTGCGTCTCGACGATACCGACACGGAGCGTTCGCGCGAAGAATACGCCGACGCCATCCGCGCCGATCTCGCATGGCTCGGCCTCTTGCCCGATGCCGAATACCGTCAGTCAGACCGGCTCGCGCGTTACAACGAACAGTTCGAAACGCTCGTCGCGGCCGGGCGCATCTACCCCTGCTTTGAGACCGCCGAGGAGCTTGAGGTCCGTCGCAAGATCCAGCTCTCGCGCGGCTTGCCGCCCGTTTACGATCGCGCTGCGCTGAATCTCACACCCGATGAGATCGCGGCGAAGCGCACAGCAGGCGAACGGCCGCACTGGCGCTTCCGCCTCGATACGGGCGCGCACGTCCATTGGCAGGATCTCATCCGCGGCGACTCGCACATCGATCCCGCCTCGCTCAGCGATCCCGTCGTGCGCCGCGCCGATGGTTCCTACCTCTACATGCTGCCCTCGGTGATCGACGACATCGACATGGGCGTCACCCACGTCATCCGCGGCGAGGATCACGTCACCAATTCGGGCGTGCAGATTCAGATGTTCGAAGCGCTCGGCGCACAGCCGCCGGCTTTCGCGCACGAGGCGCTGATCACCGGCACCGAGGGTGCGCTCTCGAAGCGTCTCGGCTCGGCAGGCATGGCGCATTTCCGCGAGGCGGGTATCGAACCCGTCGCCATCGCCGCGCTGCTCGCCCGCCTCGGCACGTCCGATTCCGTCGAGCCGGTCACGAGTCTCGATCCGCTCGTCGAACATTTCGATTTCGCGCACTTCGGCCGCTCCGCCGCGCGCTTCGATGAGGCGGAGTTGCGCCAGCTCAATGCGCGCATCCTGCATCAGCTCGATTACGATGCCGTGGCGAACCGCCTGCCGCCGGGCATGGACGCTGCGGCGTGGGCGGTGCTGCGTCCGAACCTCGAAACCGTCGCGGATGCCGCCGACTGGTGGCAGGTGATCGAAGGTCCGGTGGAGCCGCTCGCCAACGATGGCGACTACCTCGCCCTTGCTGCCGACACGCTCGAATCGCTCCCGTGGGAGCCCGGCATCTGGTCCGCGCTCACCGGCGCGCTCAAGGCAGCGACCGCCCGCAAGGGCAAAGATCTGTTCCTGCCGCTCCGCCGCGCGCTCACGGGCCGCGATCACGGCCCCGAGATGGCGGGGCTGCTGCTCCTGATCGGTCGTGACCGCGCCCTCGAACGATTACGTGCCCGTACCAACTGAGCGCGGCGCGAATGATCTGCTCGGCAGAGACGGGGTTGTTATAGTATAACACGCGGGCCGGCATGTTGCCGGTGGTGGAGCGGCGCTGCCGTTCGGCAACGCATGGGGCGCCCTCCCTTGGGATGGAGCCGTTAGATGAAGTCAGCGTTCCCGACCCACCGAGCCCTGCGAGACAGCAGCGGCGTTCTCATCACCGCAGCCGTTCATCTCGTCCTCGGTTATGTGGCGCTCACCGCCACGGGTATCGTCAAGGTTCCGAACATCATTCACCCAGAGGCGCCGATCTGGATCGAGAAAGTCGAGCCTGCAAAGCCCGAAACGCCGCCGTTGCCCGCAATGAAAGACAGCGTGGACATCACGGTCGTCGAACCCGTGCTTGTCGTGGATGCGCCGCAGGTGCCGATCGTGCGCGATGATCCGACACCCATTCTGCCGCGTGTACCGGATGTTGTCGGATCGATCGGGCAGACGCAGGCCGCAGATCCGGTGCTCGTCGCGGCAAGCATCGATCCGCGCTACCGGGACCGTTTCCAGCCCGCGTATCCGTCGGCCGCGCGCCGCGCGGGCGAGGCGGGGAGCGTCGTCGTCAGCGTACTCGTCGGCACGGATGGTCGCGTCGCCGATGCCGAAGTGATGCGATCGAGCGGTTACGAGCGTCTCGATAGCGCGGCGGTCCGGCAGGCGCTGTCGGCTTGGCGCTTCCGGCCCGCCACGCGCGACGGTGTCGCGGTCCAGAGCCGTCACCAGATCACGGTGACATTCGTGCTGAACCCGTAAAGGCATAACACAGGCACTGGCGCGGGTGCGTTCGAAACCCTATCTGTGGCCCCGCATGAGCAACGCCACCATTTTCGGACGCATCCGCGCACACATCGCCGCCATCGAAAAGCGGCAGTGGATCATCGGCGGCCTGTCCGTTTTGATGACCTTCATCATCATGTTCACGTTCCTGATCGAGAACCGCTTCGGCTACCTCCCGCCCGATCCGATCATCGCCTACTTCAAGAACTGGGAGGATGGCCGCTCGCGCGCCGATGCGCTCGCCGAGCAGGAGGAAGAAGAGCGGCTGATGCAGGAACAGGCGGACGCGATCGCCGCACAGCTCGATATCAATGCGGAGAAGGCGGCGGCGCCTGAAGTTGCAGCCCCGCCTGAAACCAAAGAGCCGGCAAGCGCCAAAGAGCCGGCAAGCGAATGAACGAGGCGGCGCGGCTGATGGAGGCCGCCATTCGCCTCTCACACCGCGGCCTCGGCCGTACCGCCCCCAATCCCAATGTCGGCTGCCTCATCGTGAAGGATGGTATGGTGATCGCGCGCGGCTGGACCCAGCCGGGCGGACGTCCCCATGCCGAGGCGGTCGCGCTGGAGATCGCGGGCGAAGCGGCGCGGGGCGCGGAGCTTTACGTCAGCCTCGAACCCTGCGCGCATGTCAGCGCGCGCGGCCCGGCCTGTGCCGATCTCGTTGCTGCATCGGGTGTTTCCGCGGTTCACATCGCCGTGCTCGATCCCGATCCGCGCACGGCGGGGCAGGGCGCGGCGCGCCTCCGCGATGCGGGCATCGCCGTCACGGTCGGGACTGGCGAAGCGATGGCGCGCGCGGCCATGGCGGGGTTCTTCTCGCGCATGGAGCGTGGCCGTCCGCGCATCACGCTCAAGCTCGCCATGTCCATCGATGGCCGCGTGTCGATGCCCGGCGGCGAGAGCCAGTGGATCACAGGTCCCGAGGCGCGCGCGCATGTTCACCTCCAGCGCGCGCTTGCGGACGTGATCCTCGTCGGGCGGGGTACGCTCGAAGCCGATGACCCCTCGCTCGATGTGCGCCTGCCGGGGCTTCAGGATCGCAGCCCGCGGCCCGCCGTACTCAGCGCAACACTCGATGCGATTCCGGCGTCGGCAAAGCTCGCTGCGCGCGATCCGCTGCTGCTGGCGTCGGTCGATGATCTGTGCGGCCTCGCGGTGAACGACGTGTTCGTGGAGGGCGGTCCGGCAACGGCGAGCACGCTGCTTGCCGCCGATCTCGTCGATCGGATGCTCGTCTACCGCGCGCCCATCGTGATCGGCGACGGTGCGCCCGGCGCGGGCCGCATCGGCCTCGAACGCCTGTCCGATGCGCACGGCCGCTGGCGGCTCGACGAAACGCGCACGTTCGGCAACGACCGACTCGAAGTCTACGCGCGGACGCGCTAGAGGGGGCGCCATGTTTACCGGCATTATCACCGACATCGGCACCGTCACCCGCGTTGAAGCGCGCGGCGACACGCGGCTCACCATCGCCTGCGGGTACGACATGGCGGGGGTCGACATGGGCGCCTCCATCGCCTGTTCGGGCGTCTGCCTCACCGTGGTGGACAAAGGCGCGGATTGGTTCGCCGTTGACGTGTCTGCCGAAACCCTCTCGAAAACCGCCGCATCACGCTGGCAGCAGGATGCACGGCTCAATCTCGAGCGCGCGCTGAAGGTCGGCGACGAACTCGGTGGCCATATCGTCACCGGCCATGTCGATGCCGTCGGCCGTGTCGAATCGGTCGCGGCGGTGGGCGACAGCCACACGTTCCGCATCGCCGCTCCGAAAAGCGTCGCCGCATTCATCGCGCCCAAGGGGTCGGTCGCGCTCGACGGCGTCTCGCTCACCGTGAACACGGTGGAGGACACGGCGGAAGGCGTTGTCCTTTCATTCAACCTGATCCCGCACAGTGCGGCGCACACCACGTTCGGCGGTGCCGGCGCAGGGGACGCGGTGAACATCGAGATCGATGTGCTCGCCCGCTACATCGGCCGGATGCGTGACGTCGCGGCCTGAACACAGGCCTGTGACAAATGGGTATTGCGATCACATTTTAATGTGATACGCAGTTCCGCCATGAGCCAGATCCTGATCGAAACGATTCGCGGCATCGTCTCCAAGGGCGATGTGTCGCGTTCCGGTCTCGCCCGCGCGGCGGGGCTTCACGCCAACACGCTCCGCGACATCGATTCGCCCGAGTGGAACCCGACCGCCGAAACGCTCCGCAAGCTGGAGCTGTACATGGCGTCGAACAGCGACCGCCCGGCGCTCGTCCCCATCGAGGAGATCATCGAGGAGGCGCGCAACGGCCGCATGTTCATCCTCGTCGATGACGAGGACCGCGAGAATGAGGGTGACCTCATCATCCCCGCGCAGATGGCGACGCCCGACGCGATCAACTTCATGGCGACGCACGGCCGCGGCCTCATCTGCCTCGCGATGACGAAGGCGCGCGTCGATCAACTCGGTCTCGGCCTGATGAGCCGCCAGAATGGCACGCGGCACGAAACCGCCTTCACCGTCTCGATCGAAGCGAAGCAGGGTGTCACCACCGGCATTTCGGCGGCGGACAGGGCGCGCACGGTCGCTGTTGCCATCGATTCCGCGCGCGGCTCGGACGATATCGTCACGCCCGGACACGTCTTCCCGCTCGTCGCGCGTGACGGCGGCGTGCTCGTGCGCACCGGTCACACCGAAGCGGCGGTGGATGTCGCGCGGCTCGCCGGCCTCAATCCTTCGGGCGTGATCTGCGAGATCATGAAAGACGACGGCACGATGGCGCGCATGGACGATCTCGTCCCCTTTGCGCGCCTGCACGGCCTCAAGATGGGCACGATCCGCGATCTCATCGCCTATCGCCGCCGCCACGATCACCTCGTCGAGTGCGTTGCGCAGTCGCCGTTCACGTCGGACTACGGTGGGGACTGGCGAGTGCTTTCCTATCGCAACAGGATCGACGGGTCGGTCAACGTCGTGCTCCAGAAGGGCAAGGTCAGCGCCGACGAGCCGACACTTGTGCGTATGCACGGCCTTTCGATCTTCTCGGACGTGCTCGGTCAGCCCGGTCCCCGCAAGCGCATCCTGCAGCGTTCGATGGAGGAGATCGGACGCGCGGGTTCAGGTGTCATCGTGCTCCTGATCGCGCCGGAATCGAGCAGCCTGACGCGCGAGATCGCCGGCGAACGTGGCGGCGACATGGATCTGCGCTCCTACGGTATCGGTGCGCAGATCCTTGCAGATCTCGGCATCCACGACATGATCCTGCTCACCAATTCGCATCGCAACATCGTCGCGATCGAGGGCTATGGTATCAATGTCGTCGGCGAACGGCCCATTCCCACCAACTGAGATTACGGAAAGGCCGGTCATGGCACGCGTCCTCATCGTCGAAGCCCGTTTCTATGCCCACCTCAACGACATGCTGCTCGCCGGCACGCGCGCCGCGATCGAGGATGCGGGGCACAGCCACGAAACGATCACCGTTCCCGGTGCGCTCGAAATCCCGGGCGCCATCGCGCTCGCGGCGGAATCCGGTCGCTATGACGCGTTCGTCGGCATCGGCGTCGTCATCCGCGGTGAGACATATCACTTCGAGATCGTGGCGGGCGAAAGCGCGCGCGGCCTGATGGCGCTGACGATGGATGGGCTCGCCGTGGGCAATGGCATCCTCACCGTCGAGAACGAGGCGCAGGCGCTCGTCCGCGCCGATCCGAAGCAGAAGGACAAGGGCGGCGAGGCGGCGAAGGCGGCGCTCACGCTCCTCGAACTCAAGAGCCGTTTCGGCTGACACGTCTTTGGTGCTTGGGTTTCGAAGGCTGCGGCTCTACATAGCGCGCCATGTCCTCCAAGACCTCATCCCCCAAGACGAAAACGCAAAGACCGTCCCGCGCGACAGCGCGTCTCGCCGCCGTTCAGGCGCTCTACCAGCGCGAGATGTCGGGCGATACGATCCCCAAGCTGCTGCGCGAATTCCATGAACACCGCCTCGGCCGCACCATCGAGGATACGGCCTTCGCCCCCGCCGACGCGGACTTCTTCGATGATCTCGTCTCCGGTGTCGCCGCGCGCGAGGCGGAGATCGACGAGCGCATCGCGGGCGCACTCGCCGAAGGCTGGACGCTGGACCGGCTCGACCGGCCGATGCGCCAGATCCTGCGCTGCGGCGTCTATGAACTCGTCGCCCGTCTCGATGTGCCGCGCGCGGCCGCGATCAGCGAATATGTCGATGTCGCGAAGGCGTTTTACGAAGCGCGCGAGGCCGGTTTCGTGAACGGCCTCCTCGATCGCATCGCGAAGGACGTGCGCGAATAGCGCGCCCGCGCTACCAAGGCGAAATGCGCGAAGGCGAAATCATCGAGCGGCTGCTGCGTCCGATCGCGACGCACCCTGCCGCGCGCGGTCTTGCCGATGATGCGGCAGTGTGGTCGCCGCCGATGGGCCGTGAACTCGTGCTCACCCACGACGTGATCGCCGAAGGCGTCCACTATCTCGGCACGGATGATCCTTCCGACATCGCGTGGAAGCTCGTTGCCGTGAACCTCTCCGATCTCGCCGCCAAGGGCGCCGAGCCTGCGGGCGTGCTCATCGGCCTCGGCCTTGCGCGGCTGGATGACGCGTGGCTCGAACGCTTCGCATCGGGTCTCGCCCGCGTGCTTGCCGAACACGGCACTGCGCTCTTTGGTGGCGACACGACGACCGGCGCCGCATCCGCCGTTCTCGGCTGCACGGCGATCGGCCACGTGCCGCGCGGACAATCGCTGTCGCGCACGGGCGCGAAGCCGGGCGACGATCTCTATGTCACGGGCACGATCGGCGACGCGGGGCTCGGTCTTGCCATTGCACGCGGCGAAGCGCCCGCCGATCCCGCGCTGCTCCGCCGCTACCGACTGCCCGTTCCACGTCTTGCGATGGGGCAGGGACTGGCCGGTGCGGGCGCACACGCGGCGATGGATGTGTCGGACGGCCTCCTCATCGATGCCTCGCGCATGGCAAAGGCATCGGGCGTGCGTATCGAGATCACGCTTGCCGATGTACCGCTCTCGGAAGCCGCCGCCGCGCGCCTCGCGCCGGGCGACGCGGGCCGCCTCGCCGCGGCGACCGCGGGGGACGACTACGAACTGCTGATCGCTGCGCCGCCGGAAAGCCGCGCTGCGCTCTTAACGCTTTCAGAAGCCGCACGGCTTAGGCTCACGCGTGTCGGCCGCGTGGAGGCTGGCGAGGGGTTTTCGGTGATCGACGAGGGCGGTGTGCCCGTGTCGGTGCCGCGTCTGGGGTACGAACATGGGGCATGAAGCGCGGCAGGGAAGGCGCACGCTACTTGCGGGCTTCGCCGGCGCGCTGCTTGGTGTGCTTGTCACCGCGAGTGTGCTCGGCGGTGAAAACGTCCGTCGGCAAACGGCGGAGGCGTCGGATATCGCCTATGTCCCTCTAGAGCGCATGACGCTGCCGGTCATGGGGGCGTCCGGCCCGCAAGGCTACGTCGTCGTCGCGTTCACGCTGGAGGTGCCGCGCACCCGCCGCGCCTGGGTTCGCGACCGGGTGCCGGAGGTGCGCCACGCGGTGAATGCAGCGGCGTGGCAGTCCGGTCTTGTTGCCGAAAATGACGATCGGCTCGACATCGAAGCGATGCGCGCGGCGCTGCTCGTCGCGGCACGCTCCGCGCTCGGCCCGTCAAACGTCCGGCAGGTCCGCATTCTAACGGCGGTTCCTGTCTGAAATCCGCGGCTTGCCTGTTGCCATTCCATTTGCAATGCTCCGCCCCGACATAAAGTCAAACTTGGGGAAACGCGCCTGCCTGCCTGGCAAGGGCGGGTAAGGCGAGCAGCAGGGGTTCGTTCATGGACGTTGTTGTCGTCGCCATATTGTGCGGCCTCGCGGCCGTGCTCTACGGCATTGTCACCACGAAGAGCGTAACAAGCGCCTCACCGGGCAATGCCAAGATGCAGGAAATCGCGGGCGCTATTCAGGAAGGTGCAGCCGCCTATCTCGGCCGCCAGTATCGTACCATCGCAATCGTCGGCGTCGTCGTTGCGGCGCTCGTCGGCTATTTTCTGGGGGTCACGTCGGCCATCGGCTTCGTGCTGGGCGCCGTGCTTTCGGGCCTCACCGGGTTCATCGGCATGAACATTTCCGTTCGCGCCAACGTGCGCACTGCGGAAGCTGCGCGTGCGGGGCTCCAGCAGGGCCTCACCATGGCGTTCCGCGCCGGTGCGGTGACGGGTCTGCTCGTGGCCGGTCTCGCACTCCTCGCGATCGCGGGCTTCTTCTACTACCTCGTGAACATCGCGGGGAACGCGGCGGATAGCCGGCTCGTGATCGATGCGCTCGTCGCGCTTGCGTTCGGCGCCTCGCTGATCTCGATCTTCGCGCGTCTCGGCGGCGGCATCTTCACCAAGGCTGCCGACGTCGGCGCCGATCTCGTCGGCAAGGTCGAGGCGGGCATCCCCGAGGACGACCCCCGCAACCCTGCCGTGATCGCGGACAACGTTGGCGACAACGTCGGCGACTGCGCCGGCATGGCCGCCGACCTTTTCGAAACCTACGTCGTCACCGTCGGCGCCACGATGGTGCTGACGGCGCTGCTTGTCGGTGCTGCTGCGGGCGATGCGCTTTACGGCCTTATGGGCCTGCCGCTCATCATCGGCGGCGTGTGCATCATCACCTCGATCATCGGCACGTTCTTCGTCCGCCTCGGCGGTTCGCAGAACATCATGGGCGCGATGTACAAGGGCTTCGCGGTTTCCGCGATCCTCGCCATCCCGGCGCTCTGGTACGTCACCGGCGTGGCGCTCGGCGGCATGGACGTGGAGATCGGCGGCTTCACCGGCCGTGCGCTCTTCTATTGCATGTTGATCGGCCTTGCCGTCACCGGCCTCATCGTCTGGATCACCGAGTATTACACCGGCACCAACTATCGCCCGGTGCAATCCATCGCCAAAGCGTCCGAGACCGGCCACGGCACCAACGTCATCCAGGGCCTCGCCATCAGCCTTGAAGCCACCGCACTGCCCACGCTCGTCATCTGCGCGGGTATGCTCGGCAGCTATGCGCTCGCCGGCTACATCGGCATCGCCTTCGCGGCGACGGCGATGCTGGCGCTCGCGGGTATGGTCGTGGCGCTCGACGCTTACGGGCCGGTGACCGACAATGCGGGCGGCATCGCCGAAATGGCTGGCCTCGACAAGGACGTGCGTCAGCGCACGGACGCGCTCGATGCCGTCGGCAACACCACCAAGGCGGTCACCAAAGGCTATGCCATCGGTTCGGCGGGCCTCGCCGCGCTGGTGCTCTTCGGCGCCTATACGGCGGACCTCAACACCTTCTTCGGGGACGTGCAGGTCGATTTCGCCCTCTCGAACCCCTACGTGGTGGTTGGCCTGCTGCTCGGCGCTTTGCTCCCGTACCTGTTCGGTGCGATGGGCATGACCGCCGTCGGCCGCGCGGCGGGCGACGTGGTGAAGGACGTGCGCGACCAGTTTGCCACCAACAAGGGCATCATGGAGGGCACCAGCCGTCCGGACTATGCCCGCACGGTGGACCTCGTCACCAAGGCGGCGATCAAGGAGATGATCATCCCCTCGCTGCTGCCGGTGCTGGCGCCGATCGCGGTGTACTTCATCATCACTGCCCTCGCGGGCCAGGCGCAGGGCTTCGCGGCCCTCGGCGCGCTGCTCCTTGGCGTGATCGTGTCGGGTCTCTTCGTGGCGCTCTCGATGACCTCGGGCGGCGGCGCGTGGGACAACGCCAAGAAATACATCGAAGACGGTCACCACGGCGGCAAGGGCTCCGAAGCCCACAAAGCTGCGGTTACCGGCGACACCGTGGGCGATCCATACAAGGATACGGCTGGCCCGGCGGTGAACCCGATGATCAAGATCACCAATATCGTGGCGCTGCTCCTCCTCGCGAGCCTCGCTGCGCACTGATCCGCGCATCAGCGCGAACAAAAAGCCCCGCCGGATCGCTCCGGCGGGGTTCTTTTTTTGCCCTTGGACGGGAAGGGTGGCTTACTGGTCTCGGCTCGGGCCGGGGGCCACGGCGCCGACGGCGCCGATGTTGCCGAAGATGTCCTCGAAGAAGCCCGAGTCGCGGCCATAGACCGGCGTCTTGTCGCCGGACGGCATCACCTGAACGATCTGGGCGAGCGTCTGGTCGCGGTTGACGCCGGTGACGTTGCCGGCGCTGTCGAAGGTGATCTTCAGCATGTCCTGCGATGTCGGCTTCGATGGCAGGAAGGCGAGCTGGCTCGTCGTGCGGGCGAGATAGTACCAGCTGTTCTCGTCCCACTTGGAAACGAAGGTCGGGCGGCCCAGCGTCTTTTCAACCGAGGCGCGATTATCCACGCCCGGCGAGATCGCGGCGATGAGTTCCTGATCGGCGAGGAAGCCCTGCCGGTCGGTGATCCGCGTGCACGCGCCGAGCGCGACAACGATCGCAAGCGTTCCGACAACCCGTTTCACCGACATGAACACTCCTGACCTTGGCAGAGGCCTCGCGCATTGACCTCGCGGCCTCGCCACTCAATATGCATGTTGCTGCGGCCCCGCAAGCTGGAGCCGCGCCTCTTTCGCTAGCGCATACGGGATGAAACGAGACTGAACCATGTTGAAATGGCTGCAAAGGCGAAATGCCGGGACCGATGGAGAGGTGCGCGCGGCGGAACTCTATGACGAGATCGTCGCGGTGGCGCGCCGGCCGGGCTGGTACGTCGAGGGCGGCGTGCCCGACAGCATCGATGGCCGTTTCGACATGGTCGTGCTGGCGCTGTCGCTGCTGCTCGTGCGGCTCGAACGCGATGCGGACGATGCGCGCGCGCGGGCGCTCTCAAGCCTGCTCGTCGAGCGTTTCGCGGCGGACATGGACGGCAGCTTCCGCGAGATCGGCATCGGCGACATGGTGATCGGCAAGCACATGGGCCACGCCATGCAGGCGCTCGGCGGCCGGCTCGGCAGCTATCGCGAGGCGCTCGCTGCCGATGCTGATCCCGCCTTGCTGAGCGCAGCGCTCGCCCGCAACGTGCTGCGCGGCGAGGATGCCGCGCCGGACTGGCTGGGTGCGCGCGTGCGCGAGGAATGGGCACGCTGCACCGCGCGGCCGCTTTCGGAGATTCTGGGATGAGCGAATTCGTGAGGCTGCTCACTCTCGACGAGGTCGGCGCGGGCGTTGAACGCCGGATTGCGGCGAACGTGGAAGAGCGTGCGGCGCTCGCTGCGCGGTTCGATCTTCGCGCGCTGGATCGGCTGGAAGCGGCGCTGACCGCGGCGCCCGCCCCCGGCGGCGTGCGTGTGACGGGCCGGGTCGAGGGCGATGCCGTGCAGGCCTGCGTCACTTCGGGCGAGGATGTCCCGGCGCGGATCGATGAGCCTGTCGAGCTGTTGTTCCTCCACGACCTCGGGCAGGGCGAGGAGATCGAACTTCACGAAGGGGACTGCGACGTGCTGCCCATCGAGGGGCGAAGCATAGACCTCGGCGAGGTTGCGGCGCAGACCTTCGGTCTCGCGCTTGATCCATACCCGCACGCCGATGCCGAAGTGCTTGCCGCCGCGCGACGGCGTCTGCTCAGCGAAGAGGAAGCGGCGGAGCGCGAGGCTGCGGAAAAGGCGCAGGCAAACCCGTTCGCGGCGCTGAAGCGCAGCAGCTGAAAAAGGAGTGCAAGGCCGGGAAGTTTTGGCTCCCCGGCCTTGCTTGAGATCAGAGACTGGGAACTCTGTTGTGGGCGAGAGCCGTTGCCCACAACGCTTTCATTGCAAGCCGCGTGCCAGCGAGGATCGTGCGTCCTTTCATCAAACGGCGCCAACCCCTTGGATAGTTAATGAAAAGGGCGCCCGAACGGACGCCCCTTCAAACTGTAAACGGTGCCGACAGCCAAGCGATCAGAACGGCACGTCGTCATCAAGATCGTCGTCGAAGCTCGGCCGGCTGCCCTGGCGCGATCCGCCGCCGCCACCACCGCCGCTTCCACCACCAAAGCCGCCGCCCGATCCACCACCGGATCCGCCGCCGCCATAGTTGCCGCCGCCACCGCCACCGCCGCCTTCACCGCGGCCGTCGAGCAGCGTCAGTTCACCGCGGAAGCGCTGCAATACGATCTCGGTCGTGTAGCGGTCCTGTCCGGACTGGTCCTGCCACTTGCGGGTCTGGAGTTGGCCTTCGACATAGACCTTGCTGCCCTTGCGCAGATACTGCTCGGCGACTCGCGCGAGGTTCTCGTTGAAGATCACGACAGTGTGCCACTCGGTCTTCTCGCGCCGCTCGCCGCTCGCCTTGTCCGTCCAGTTTTCGGAGGTGGCGATGCGCATGTTCACGACCTTGCCGCCGCTGCCCATCGTACGCGTTTCCGGGTCTGCGCCGAGATTGCCGATCAGAATGACCTTGTTGACGCTGCCCGCCATGCTTTTCCCTTGTTCGCGTGGGAATCAGCCGATGAGTGCCCGGCTGATCCAGTAAGTGAGTCCTGCCATGACATAGGCAAGAGCGAACAGGTACGTAAACATGAAAATCGGCCACTTCCACCCGTTCGTTTCACGCTTCACAACTGCAAGCGTGGAGATGCACTGCGGGGCGAACACCACCCACACGAGGAAGGCGAGCGCGGTCGGCAGCGGCCACGCCGAACGAAGCCGGTCGACGAGGCTTTCCTGCAATGCATCCTCGTCGTCGGTCTGCAGGCTGTAGATCGTGCCGAGCGCCGCCACGGAGACCTCGCGCGCGGCGAGCGTCGGCAGCATCGTCATGCTGATCTCGTGGTTGAAGCCGATTGGCGAGAACACGACTTCGAGTGCGCTGCCGATGCGTCCGGCGATCGAATATTCGATCGGCGATTCGTCCGATCCTTCCGGCGGCACCGGATAGCTCGCGAACGCCCACAGCAGCACGGTGGAAGCAAGGATGATGCCGCCCGCACGCTTCATGAACACGACGCCGCGCTGCCAAAGGCCGATGATGAGGTCGCGCAGGATCGGCCACTGGTATTTCGGCATCTCCATCATGAAGCCGCTGCCCGCGCCGCGCGCCACCGTGCGACGCAGCACCAGCGCCGCGACCATCGCGCCGACGATACCGAAGACGTAGAGGCCGAGCAGCACGAGGCCCTGCAGGTTCGCGAAACCGATCTGCCGATCGGGAATGAACGCCGCGATCATCACCGCATAGACGGGAAGCCGCGCCGAGCAGGTCATCAGCGGCGCGATGAGGATCGTCGTCAGCCGGTCCTTGGGGTCGTCGATGCTGCGCGTCGCCATGATGCCTGGAATCGCGCAGGCGAAGGAGGAGAGGAGAGGGATGAAGGCGCGCCCGTTAAGGCCGACATACGCCATCAGCCGGTCCATCAGGAACGCCGCGCGCGTCATGTAGCCCGATTGTTCGAGCACGAGGATGAACGCAAACAGGATCAGGATCTGCGGCAGGAACACGACGACTCCGCCGACGCCGGCGAGCACGCCGTCCACGATCATCGATCGGAACCAGCCCTCGGGAAGCGCGCCGGCGGCGATTTCCTGAAGGGCGGCGATGCCGGCCTCGATCCATGCCATCGGTGCTTCCGCCCACGCGAACACCGCCTGGAACATGATGAACAGCAGCGCCGCGAGGATCACGGGTCCGAACACGGGATGGAGCGCGATATTGTCGATGCGCCGCGTCGCGGCGCCTGCGCCGCCGGAAAGCGTCGTTACCGCCTGCGCGATGCGCAGAGCTTCGTGCTGCAACGCGCGGATGTCGGCGCCCGGCCCGGGAGGAACGGCTTCGCGCGTAAGCATCGAAAGCGCTTCCTGCCCGAGATCGGCAAGACCGCGCCGCCGCACCGCAACCGTCGGCACCACGGGAAGACCAAGACGCTGCGAAAGCTGAGCCGTGTCGATCTTCGTGCCGTCGCGGTCGGCAAGGTCGATCATGTTGAGCGCAACGACCATCGGCCGCCCGAGCCGCGCGAGTTCGAGCACGAATCGCAGGTGGTTGCGCAGGTTGGTGGCGTCCACCACGCAGATGATGGCGTCTGGCGCCCGCTCGATGCCGTGCTCGCCCATCAGGACGTCGCGCGTCACCTGCTCGTCGGGCGAATGCGGGCTGAGGCTGTAGGTGCCGGGCAGGTCGACGATCTCGACGTGCGAGCCGTCGGGAAGCTGCATGGCGCCGACCTTCCGCTCCACGGTGACGCCTGGATAGTTGCCGACCTTCTGCCGCGCGCCGGTCAGCGCGTTGAACAGGGATGTCTTGCCGGCATTGGGGTTGCCGACCAGCGCCACCATCGGCGCGGCGGTCACTGCATTCATTCGGCGGCCTCGGCCTGTACCCCGGCAGGTGTAACGCTGACCTCGATCAGCCGCGACGCGGCCTTGCGCAATGCGATGACGTTGTTGCCCACGCGCAGCGCGATCGGGCAGCCGCCGATGAGGCCGCGGTGCAGCAGTTCGATCTCGATGCCCTCGTCGAAGCCCATTTCACGCAGACGCAGCGCCTCGGCGGCGTGCGTGCCGGTTTCCCTGATCTTCACGACGCTGGCGCTCTGCCCGGTCTTGAGGTCCTCGATCCGCATGAACACTCTGATCTGCCCGTACTGTTGCGAGCGATTATCATGTTCAATGAGGCTTGACTAGGGCGAGCGTGCCCTACGCGGCAGGATAGCGCAGTCGGCCGAGGAATCGGGAGAGGCGCGGGCGGTTGTTCGTCTGCTCGCGGAACCGCATCTTGGCCTTTTCCACCTGCATGATCGTGTCGATGCGGCGGCCGAGGAACGCGAACGTATCTGCATCGTCCTCGCTCTCGTCCTGCAGCCAGTAGAGTAATGTCGCGGCATAGACGCCGCCGAGCGAGAGGCGCTTGGTATAGTGGTTGAAGTCGGTCGCCGTGTCGCCCGCGGCGCGCCACATGGCATCGGCGCTGCGCCACAGCGTACGCGCCGAAAGTGCGGCGTTCTGCGGCTGCGCGAGCACGGCGAACGCGCGGCGCACAGCTTCCTTGTGCGGGCGTGCCTGGTCGATGCGGATGCGGATCGCTGTCGTGATGCGGTCGCGAATCTTCATCGCGGCAGCGCCGCGCCGCGCCATTTCGGCGGCCATGTCGCGGTCGGTTTTCAGGATCCAGGCGTCGATCATCTCGGTCGCACCGCCCGGGAACACCAGCCGCGCCCGGTCCGCCGGGATGGCGATCGCGGCGGCGGCGGCATCGAGCGCGGCCGGGCTCCAGCCGTCGAACGCCACGTTGGGAAGCAGAGCTTCCACCAGCACGGGGCGAAGCTCGTCGAGCGTCATGTCAGCGGGCGCGATGGTGTCGGTCATGGCGATGTGATACACGAGCCGTGCCGGAGCGTCAGCCCTGCTTCGGGCGCTACCCGCAGACCCTTGCCGCACTGGCCCGAATCTGCTAGATCGCGCGCTCTTTCCGCCGAGGCTTGCCTCCGGCGGCTTGTTTTATTGTGCCGGGCAAACGGCAAACTGGATTGGAGTAGACGGCCGCAATGCAAATCATCGTTCGCGACAACAACGTCGATCAGGCCCTTCGTGCGCTCAAGAAGAAGCTGCAGCGTGAAGGCGTCTACCGCGAGATGAAGCTGCGCCGTCACTACGAGAAGCCCTCTGAAAAGCGTGCCCGCGAGAAGGCTGCTGCCGTCCGCCGCGCCCGCAAGCTGGAGCGCAAGCGCGCCGAGCGCGACGGCGTTCGTTAAGCCGGCCTCCGGTCCTAAAATGAGGGCTGGATCTCGTTCAGGTTTCAGGTCTGGAGTGTGCGCTGATGGCGACTGTTGCGACGCGCGGTAGCGGCCTTGGCCGTTGGGTTCTGCTCATCGCGGTTCTTCTCGTCGGCATGGGCGCGCTCGCATGGGCCGGAACACAGAAATTTGCGGTGCCTGCCAATATGCAAACGACAGCTTCGGGCCTGATGTACGAGGTGATCCGCGAGGCCGCCGGCCAGAAGCCGACCGCCGACGATGTGGTGCTCGTCCACTATGAAGGCCGCCTGCTCGATGGCGCCAAGTTCGATTCGAGCTACGATCGCGGCCAGCCCGCGGCCTTTCCGGTGAACGCCGTGATCCCCGGCTGGCAGGAAGGCATCCAGCTGATGTCGAAGGGCTCCAAGTACCGCTTCCGCATCCCGCCGCAGCTCGCTTACGGCGCGGAAGGCGCAGGCGGTGTCATCCCGCCGAACGCGACGCTGGAATTCGACGTCGAACTCCTCGAAATCGCTCCGCGCGAGGCCCTCGAACAGGGTATGCCGCCGCAATAAATCCTCTCCCTTGATGGGAGAGGAAACGAGACTTGCCGGTAGAACCGGCTAGTAGCAGTCGGTGAGGGTGGCAGCGGCGGTAATCGTGTCGATGACCCCATCGAGATTATCCAAAACCTCCGTGTTCCAGAATCGCAGCACGCGATAACCTTCACCTTCCGGAAACCGGCTACGCTCGGCATCCGCTTCGATCTGGAACGCATGTCCCTCTCCATCGAGTTCGACAATCAGCCGCGCCCGATGGCTTGCGAAATCGGCGATGTACGGCCCGAACGGCACCTGCCTGCGAAACTTCAATCCCGGCAGCCGCTCCCGGAGTGCAACCCAAAGTATCCGCTCGAACACAGTCGCATCGCGCCGCAATCGCCGAGCGCGCAGAATTGCTCCTGCCATTGGATACTGTTTCACCCGGCCACCCTCACCCTCCCACCGCTGCCGCGGCGGGCCCCTCCCTCTCCCATCAAGGGAGAGGGGATGCACGATCCTCTCCATTGATGGGAGAGGATATGGAACCTTGCCAGCTTGCTGGTTAGGCGGAGTTGGTGAGGGTGGATGGAAGGTGGGGGCCTACTCTTCCCCGTCCCGCAATGACACCCAGGCCCGCTCCCCGCGCAGCGCGGTGAACCAGCTCACGGGGTTCCAGAAGCGTTGGCTGCCGTCGAGCGAGAAGGTCGTGAACTCGGCGCGGCCGATGACGTTTTCGATCGGCAGCAGGCCGAGCCCGCCTTCCTCGGGCGAGAAGCGGCTGTCGGCGGAGCGGTCGCGGTTGTCTCCCATCAGGAACACGTGGCCCTGCGGCACGAGCACCGGCGGCGTGTCGTCGGCATAGCTGAACAGAAGGTCGAGCACGGCATAGCTGCGCCCGGATCCTTCCTTTCCGGGCAGCGTCTCGATGAAGCGCGGATAGCGGCAGAAGCGTGCGCCATCGGCCTCGACCACGCGAAATTCCGCCCGTGCGCAGGGCATGTTCTCGGTTTCCGGGATCATCGTGGGCGATGCCGCCCGCTTCGGCACGGCGGTGTTGTTGAGATAGAGCACGCCATCCTGCATCTGCACCGTGTCGCCCGGAAGGCCGATCACGCGCTTGATCCAGTCCTTGTGGTCGCTCGGTGACTTCACCACCACGATGTCGCCGCGTTCGGGCAGCTTGCCGAACGCGCGGCCCTCCATCTTCGGCAGCACGGGCAGGAATGGCGAGAGGTAGGAAAATCCGTAGGGATATTTGCTGACGACGAGCCGGTCCCCCACGAGCAGCGTCGGCACCATCGATTCGGAAGGAATGAAGAAGGGCTTGGCGACGAACGACCAGATGCCCATCACCGCGATGCCAAGGAGCGCCGCGTAGCGCAGCTCCTTTTTCCAGTCGATGCGGGGCTTGCCGCCGCTCACAGCGCCCGCGCCGTGATGAGGACCATCGCCTGCGCCCACGGATGGTCATCGGTCAGGGTCAGGTGGATGTCGAGCGTGTGGCCATCGGGCGTGATCTCGGCGAGCCGCAACGCCGCGCCGCCGGTCAGCGCCAGCGTTGGCTGGCCGGAGGGGAGGTTGATGACGCCCATGTCCCGCATGAACACGCCGCGCCGGAAGCCGGTTCCGAGCGCCTTCGAACAGGCCTCCTTCGCCGCGAAGCGCTTGGCGTAGGAGGCGGCGCGCGTCAGCACGCGGCGTTCGGATCGCGCGATCTCGATCTCGGTGAACACGCGGTTGATGAAGCGTGCGCCGAATCGGTCGAGGCTCGATTGGATACGCTCGATATTGCAGAGGTCAGAGCCGAGGCCGACGACGTGGGGCAGGATCAGGCTCCCGCGGTGCTGGTCGACGCGCTGCGCGCTTCGTCCATCAACCGCCGCATCTCGCGGATCGCAGCGTCGAGGCCGATGAATACGGCCTCCCCGACAAGAAAATGTCCGATGTTGAGTTCGGCAACCTCCGGGATTGCCGCGATCGGTGCCACATTGTCGAAACGAAGCCCGTGTCCCGCGTGAACCTCGAGACCGCGTTTCGCGGCAAGCGCCGCGCCTGCGGTCAGTCGCTCCAGCTCCTCGTCGCGCGAAATGCCTTCGGTCAGCGCGTAGCGGCCGGTGTGCAGTTCGACGACGGCGGCGCCGATCGCGGCCGAGGCTTCGATCTGTTCGGGATCGGCTTCGATGAACAGGCTGACACGGCAGCCGCGTGCCGAAAGCCGCTCCACGAATGTCCGCAGGTTCGGCTGGTTGCCGACGACATCGAGTCCGCCCTCGGTCGTGCGCTCCTCGCGCCGTTCGGGCACGATGCACACGGCGTGTGGTGCGTGGCGGAGCGCGATGTCCAGCATCTCCTCGGTTGCCGCCATTTCGAGGTTCAGCGGCAGATCGATCTCGTTCGAAAGCCGCGCGATGTCGTCGTCGCTGATATGGCGCCGGTCTTCGCGCAGGTGCGCGGTGATGCCGTCCGCGCCCGCAGCCGCTGCGATCAGCGCCGCCTTCACAGGATCGGGATGCACGCCGCCGCGCGCGTTGCGGATCGTGGCGACGTGATCGATGTTCACGCCAAGGCGCAGCGTGCTCACGCGGCGGCCCTCGATCCCGGTTTCACCGCGGGCAGCGCGGCGAGATCCTGCGGCAGCTTGTCGGCGCTGTAAGTGGGGACGTCGAGCCGGATCAGCGAATAGAGCGGCACGCCGATGTCGGCGGTGCCGTTCGAGCGGTCGACGAGGCAGCCGCCCGCGATCACCTCGCCGCCCGCCGCTTCGATCGCACCGATCGCCTCGCGTGAGGAGAGCCCGGTCGTCACCACGTCTTCCATCATCAGCACCTTCGTGCCCGGTTCCAGCCGGAAACCGCGCCGGAGTTCGAAGGTTCCCTGGGGCCGCTCGACGAACATCGAATCGACGCCGAGCGCACGCGCGACCTCGTAACCGACGATGAGCCCGCCCATCGCGGGCGCCACCACGGCCTCGATCTGCCCGCGCAGGTCCGCCGGAATCTTCGCTGCGAGCGCCTTCGCCAGCCGCTCTGCACGCGCCGGGTCCATCAGCACGCGCGCGCACTGCAGATACATCGGCGAGCGCAGGCCGGAGGACAGGATGAAATGCCCTTCAAGCAGTGCTTCGGCGGCGCGGAATTCCCCAAGAACCTCTTCGTCTGTCATGCCTTCATGCGCTCCACGGATGTCACGGCGTCGGTCGCCCTTAACGCACCGATGATATTCGTGAGATGCGCCAGATTGTCCACCTCGACGTCGACGACGAAGGTATGGAAATCGCGGTCGCGGTGGTGCGTGCGCATGTTCACGATGTTGGCGCCCTGCTTCGCGAGCACGCCGGTCATCGTGGCGAGGCTGCCCGTCTCGTTGCGGAGCACCGCCGAAAGCCGCACGACCGCGCCGTCGTTGTCGTCGCCCCAGCCGAGGTCGAGCCACTCGCGCCCGTCCGCGTCGGCCAGCGTCGAGCAGTCGATCGTGTGCACGTCGATGCTGCCGCTCTGGCGGCGGATGCCGATGATGCGGTCGCCGGGGATCGGGCTGCAGCACTGCGCGAGGTGCACGGAGACGCCCGGAGTCAGCCCCTTGATCGAAAGCTTCGCCTTGGGATTGCGTTTCGCCCGCCGCTTGGCGCGGGCGTTGAGGATGCGCCCCGGCAGCAACGCGTCGATCACGGCGTCGTCCTCGATCCGGTGCGCGGCGAGCCCCATCACGAGGTCGTCGCGGTCCTGCAGGCCGAGGCGCCCGAGTGCGTCCTTGATCGCCGTGTCGTTCAGCTTCACGTCAAGCCGCTTGATGATGTCCGCGAGCAGGCGCTCGCCGAGCGCGGCCTGCTCCTCATGCTCCTTGTGGCGGATGAAGCGGCGGATCGCGGCGCGCGCCTTCGCGGTCACCACGAAGCTCTCCCACGTCGCGTCCGGCTGCTGGCGGGCGGAGCGCAGGATTTCCACCTGATCGCCGTTCGCGAGCGTGGTGCGCAGCGGCACGACGCGCCCGTTTACCTTGGCGCCCACGGTCGTCTCGCCGATCTTGGAGTGCACCGCATAGGCGAAGTCCACCGGCGTCGCGCCGCGCGGCAGCTGGATCAGTTCGCCCTTGGGGGTGAAGCAGAACACCTGATCCTGATAGAGGCCAAGTTTGGCGTTCTCCATCAGCTCCTCGGGACTCCCAGCCTGGTCGAGGATTTCGAGAAGGTCGGAAAGCCAGGGATAACGTTCGGAGGCGCGGGCGTTCTCGTCCTGCTTGTAGGCCCAGTGCGCGGCGAGGCCCATTTCCGCCTGTTCGTGCATGGCGCGCGTGCGAATCTGGATCTCCACGCGCATCTGTTCGCCGTGGATGATCGTGGTGTGCAGTGAACGGTAGCCGTTTCGCTTGGGCGTCGAGATGAAATCCTTGAATCGCCCCGGCACCATCGGCCAGCGCTGGTGGATAACGCCAAGCGCACGGTAGCAGTCGTCTGGCCTGTTCACGATCACGCGGAACGCGATCACGTCCGAAAGCTGCTCGAACGGGATGTGCCGTTCCTGCATCTTGCGCCAGATCGAGAACGGCCGCTTCTCGCGCCCCGCCACATCGGCATCGACGCCGTGGCTGCCGAGCACGTCCGTGATCTCGGCGCTGATCCGTGTCAGCTGATCGCCGCCCGCCGCGCGCAGGCGCTCCAGCCGCGTGGTGATGGACTGATAGGCCTCCGGCTCCAGCTCGCGGAACGACACCTGCTTCATCTCGTCCATGAACTCGTACATGCCGATCCGCTCGGCGAGCGGCGCGTAGATGTCCATGGTTTCGCGCGCGATGCGCTTGCGCTTCTCGGGGTCCTTGATGAAGTGCAGCGTGCGCATGTTGTGCAACCGGTCGGCGAGCTTCACCAGCAGCACGCGAATGTCGTCCGACATCGCGAGCAGGAACTTGCGGAAGTTCTCGGCGGCCCGCTCACTCTCGGTCTGCGCCTCGATGCGCGACAGCTTGGTGACGCCGTCCACCAGCCGCGCGACGTTCTTTCCGAACAGCGCCTCGACCTCTTCCGGCGTCGCGACCGTATCCTCCAGCGTATCGTGCAGAATGGCGGTGGCGATCGTCTCGTCGTCGAGCTTCAGGTCGGTAAGGATACCCGCCACCTCGATGGGGTGCGAGAAATACGGGTCGCCGCTCGCGCGCAGCTGGCTGCCGTGCGCCTTCACCGAAAACACATAGGCACGGTTCAGCAAATCCTCGTCCGCGCCCGGATCGTAGGCCTTTACCTTCTCAACGAGTTCGAACTGCCTGAGCACACGTCCCTTTCCACGATCCTCCCAACGCTATTTGGGGTCACGGGGCGGTGCGGGGCAAGGGGGGAGTTGATGGATTTCCATCGCTGCTGCGTTCGCCATCGCATAAATGTTACTTTTCCGCGCCAAGCATCTCCTCTAAATTTCCAGTCTTGATTTGCGCCGTACTCTTTTCTTCTGTTTGAACCGGTCAGAGTTTTTTGGGGGGTAAGGGTATGCGGTTTTGCTTCGCAAGAGTAGCGCTGGCGTTTTTCATACCTCTGATCATCATCCCATCTGTTGCGGCCTCGCCGCCGTCGATCGAAATCTACGGACAACTGCCCGGATTGGAGATGGCGGCGATTTCTCCATCCGGCGAGCGCGTAGCAATAGTGGGCGTTGTCGCTGAAGCGCGCAGGCTGATCGTTGCCGATAAGAACAATCAAACTCTTCTTGCGATTCCAGTGGGCACTCACAAACTGCGGGATGTGAGTTGGGCCGGGGAAGATCGACTGCTTCTGGAGACGGGATTCACTGTCAATCTGGGGCCGGGATTCACCGCGGCACAGGCCGAGCTTTCACAGATGACCGTTGTATCGCTGAATAGCGACCCCGTCTGGAATGTCTTTCAGAAAGCCAGAACGATAACCGGCGGCGTTCGGGGCTATTACGGGGCAATCGAAAAAGAGGGCCAGTGGTACGGCTATTTCGGAGGCATAACGCTCGACGGCAATCAAAGGGATGGGTTTCACCTCGGAAATACAGCGCCCGAACTCTATGAAGTGAATCTTGAGACGGGCAAGTTCGACCGTATCGCGCGTCGCCTCGATAGCCTGGAAATCCATCGCCGCTGGTTGATTGATGAGCGCGGCACGGTGGCGGCGACGCTGGACTTCTCCTCCAGGCAGGGGGACTGGCAGATCAAGACGCCAGATAACCACACGGTCGTCTCGGGAAGGGCCCCCTTCGGAAATGTTGGCCTTGCCGCCCTCGGCAGCACGCCGGGCACGCTCATTTACTGGGTCGCCGATGAGGAAACAGGCGACCCGCGCTGGATCGAGCAGCCTCTGGCTGGCGGGCAAGGCAAGGAGATTGCCACCGGCGAGCAGGCCCATTGGCGGCTCACGGATCGACGCACGCGACGAATCATCGGCCACGTGGTTGATGGCGATGTGCCGATGGTGCGCTTCCATGACGCCCGGCGCGAGAAGGTCATGGAAGCGACGAGAAAGGCGTTCCCGGGCAATCGTGTCGATCTCATCGACTGGAACGATGCGTTCGACCGTTTGATCGTGCTCACCGAGGGCACAGGTGAACCGCCGACATGGTGGATCGTCGATATCAAGAGTGGGTCTGCCAAGGTGCTCGGTGTTTCCTACACGCTCGAACCTGAAGACGTTGGGCCGGTTCGGATGTTTCCTTACAAGGCTGGGGACGGGCTCGAAATGGCGGGTGTTCTGACGCTCCCCCCGCACCGGGAGGCGAAAGCCTTGCCGGTCGTCGTGCTCCCACACGGAGGCCCTGCCGCACGCGATTATCCCGTGTTCAACTGGTGGGCGCAGGCATTCGCATCTCGGGGATATGCAGTCTTTCAACCGAATTTTCGCGGTTCAACGGGCCTCGGCCCGGATTTCGAGCGAGCGGGACACGGCGAGTGGGGGCGCAAGATGCAAACCGATATTTCGGACGGGCTTGCCGAACTCGTGCGGCAGGGCCTCGTCGATCCGAAACGCGCGTGCATCATGGGCGCAAGCTACGGCGGCTATGCCGCACTTGCTGGTGTCACACTCCAGCAGGGTCTGTATCGCTGTGCCGTGTCCGTCGCCGGCGTCAGCGACGTGAAGCGCATGTATATCACCGACGTCCGGGAAAGCGCCAACGACAGGACGCTGGTCCGCTCGCTGAAGGCTGAGGTCGGTTCGGGGCGTGATCTCCATGCCGTGTCGCCGGTGCGCTTCGCGGAGCGGGCGGATGCGCCTGTTCTCCTGGTGCACGGCAAGGACGATACTGTGGTGCTCTACGAACAGAGCGTCGCGATGCACCGTGCGCTGCAGAAGGCCGGGAAGCCGGTCGACCTTGTCACGCTGAAGGGCGAAGACCACTGGCTCTCCAGAAGCGAGACGCGACTGGCCATGCTGAAAGCTGCGGTGGAGTTCGTGGAAAGGCACAATCCCACCGCCCCCTGAACTCGGCGCTCACGATGCGAGGAGCTCAGGAGAAGCGGAAGCCCGAGATCGCCGTTTCGAGAACGTGCTCGCGGTAGTCGCTCTGGCCCGGTGCATCCGAGGTGCCGGCGGCGACCATCAGCGGGATCAGGTGCTCCTCGCGCGGGTGGCTGGCGCGGGCGGCGGGGGCGTCTTCCCAACGGTTAAGCTCTGCCGCGCGGGTTGCCGCATCCGCTTCCACGGCCTTCGTCAGCCAGGCGTCGAACGCGTCCGAAGGCGCGGTGAAGCGTTGGTCGCCGTAGCCGCGCATGTTGTGGAAGCTCATGCCTGAGCCGACGATGAGCACGCCCTCGTCGCGCAAGGGTGCGAGCGCGCGGCCCGCTGCGAGGTGAAGCGCGGGATCGAGGCTGAGATCGACCGACATTTCGACGACCGGTATCGCCGCGTCCGGGAAGGCGACCTTCAGCGGAATGAAGACGCCGTGATCGAGCCCGCGCTCCGCGTCGATCGTCGCCGGCAGTCCGGCATCGCGTAAAAGCGCCGCGGCGCGCGCCGCGAGTGCGGGGTCGCCGGGTGCGTCGTAGCGCAGTTCGTAGGTGTGCGGGGGGAAGTTGTAGTAGTCGTACACCAGCGCCGGGCGTTCCGCCCCGGTGAAGGCGAAGCCTTCCGTTTCCCAGTGGCCGGAAACGACGAGGATCGCACGGGGCCGGGAGGGCAGGGTTGCCGCGATGCTCTGGAGATACGTCTCCATACCGCGCCAGATGCCGCGGGGGTCGTCCATGAAGAAGCACGGGCCGCCGCCGTGCGGGATGAAAAGCGCGGGTTGGGTTGCATGTGTCATGAACGCTATGTGGAAGTGATGCGGTGCTTTGAGAAGGGGCATCTCGGCGATCCCGCGGTTGCGGAAAATGCAACGCGAAGCCGGCGGCATATTTCGCGATAATTTCGAAACTATTGCGAAGGGGTTTGAGATCGCTGCCGAACCGTGCGAAAATTTCGAAATAACATTGACATGTGTCAGAGTCGTGAGGTCGGTGAAGATGCGTAGAAACCCTTGGTTCCTTGGCGCTGCAATGATGCTTTCGGCGAGCGCGACATCCGCACATGTCGTCACAATGCCGCGCACGGCGGAAGCCGGGCGGCCGGTAGCGCTGGCGTTCTGGGTGCCGGAAGGATGCGCGGGGGAAGCCACCACGGCGCTGAGTATCGAAATTCCCGCAGGCATCGTTTTCGCAAAGCCGCAGCTGAAAGCCGGTTGGGACATTCGGCTTGAACACGTGCCGCTTGCCGATCCGATCATCAATGAAGGTGTCGTGCAGCGCGAACGCGTGACACGCATCACATGGTCCGGCGGCCCTGCGGTGCCGGATAGTCATTTCGAGCAGTTCACGGTGCTGTTGCGGCTGCCTGGAACGCCGGGTCCGCTGCGTTTCCCCGCTGTGCAGACCTGTGCTGCGGGTGAGAAGCGCTGGATCGAGGTGCCGGATGCGTCGAACGCGCAGACCGGGCTGCGTTATCCCGCACCAACACTGACCGTTACCGCGCCCCAGTAACGCTGCGCGCATATAGGAGAATGACCATGCGAATACCTCTGTTTCGCACTGCCACAGTGCTCGCCGCCATGTTCACGGCCAGTGCCGCGCTCGCGCATCCGTCGGTATTGAAGGCCAGTCCGGCGCCCGATGCGGCGGGGGCGGCCCCGAAGGAAGTGAAGCTCGTGTTTAGCGAAGCGGTGATGCTGCCGCTTTCCGGCATCAAGGTGATCGATGCCAAGGGCAAGTCGGTTCAGACGGGCAAGGCGAGAGCCGGTGCGGACGGCAAGGAGCTGATCGTGCCGCTTTCGGGTCCGCTTCCGGTGGGTAGCTATCACGTCCAGTGGCACGTGGTTTCGTCCGACACGCATCGTGTCGAGGGCCATTACGGCTTCAGCGTGCGCTGATGGAGTGGGCGCTCTACGGCGCGCGTCTTGTCCACTACGTAGCGCTGGTCCCGCTCGCCGGGATTCTCGCTTGGCGGCTTTACGGAACGGCCGGAGCGCCGACGGCTCAGGTGGTGGAGCTGCGTTTGCGGCCGGTGATGCTATGGCTTTCGGTGGCCGCACTCGTGGGAGCGCTCGCATGGGCGGCGGCCACCCTGCTCGCCATGGCCGGATCTCTCGAGGCTGCCGAGCCTGCGGTCGTGTCCTACGTGATGACGGAGACGGATTTCGGGAGGCTCTGGCTCGCCCGCCTGATGCTGCTCGCGATTCTCGCCGGCGTGCTTGCGGCGGGGCTGCGCACGCGGCGCTTCCGGGCGGTTCTCGCGATGGTGCTCGTTGCGGCGCTCGCGGGGACAGGGCACACACAGGTGAACGATCCGCCGGTGCGCTACTGGCACATGGCCGGTGATGCACTGCACCTTGTTGCCGCGGCTTTCTGGATCGGTGGGCTGGTGCCGCTCTGGCTGTTCCTGCGCACCGAGAATGATGCCCGCCAGCTCGCCGCCGCGCTGCACCGTTTTTCCGCGATGGGCTACATTGCGGTCGCTGTGCTGGGCGTAACGGGGCTGACGAACATGCTGCTGTCCGTCACCGACCTTTCTGCACTGCTTTCCACCACGTGGGGCTGGCTCCTCGCCGTGAAGCTCACCGCCTTCGCGGCAATGCTGCTGCTGGCCGCCGCCAACCGCTTCCACCTGCTGGCGGCGCTGGAACGACGGGGCGGGGACACGGTCGGCCTTCGCCGCCGTTTGCAAGGTCATGTCGCGATGGAATACGGACTTGGGCTGGGCATCCTCGGGCTTGTCGCCGCGCTCGGTATGAACGCACTGCCCTGAAGCGCACCAACTTCAGCGCACCAGCTTCAAAACGAAAACGGCGGGGAAGGCCCCGCCGTTTCAGTTCACTGCTTCGTTCCGATCAGTCGTAGTCGGGAACGATCGGCGTCGGCTTGGGCGGCGCGGCGGCGGTGAGGCGCAGGGCCTCGGCGCTCTCGGCGAGGCTGCCGATCTCGTCCACCGTGTCTTCGTCGTCCACGATCACGCGCTGCATACCCGAAACCAGCGCCTCGTTCAGCTGCACCGGCTTCACGGTTTCCTCGGCGATCTCGCGCAGCGCGACGACCGGATTCTTGTCGCGGTCGCGATCGAGGGTCAGCTCTGCGCCGCTCGAAATCTGGCGCGCGCGCTGGCCTGCCAGCAGCACGAGTTCGAAGCGGTTGGGAACCTTGTCTACGCAATCTTCGACGGTGACGCGCGCCATCGGGCAAACTCCAGCAAAAAATCGGGAAATTCGTAAGGGCCGCGATGTAGGCGCGCGCGCAACAGGAGTCAAGGAAAAGCCCCGATCCAGACGTTTCGGCGCATTGCACAGGGCGCGGCGAATGCTATGCGGGAGGCGGATGTCCGCCATCGAAATCATCGCTGCCCTGCTCGGCCTTGCCAATGTCGCGCTCGTCGTCCGGCGCAGCGTTTGGAACTATCCGTTCGGCATCGCGATGGTCAGCCTGTACGCGGTCGTTTTCTACGAGGCGCAGCTTTATAGCGACGCGCTGCTGCAGGTTTTCTTCCTTGTTCTCAATGTCTACGGCTGGGTCAGCTGGCGGCGCGTGCAGCAGCGCGATACGGTTCCCGTGCGCTGGATGGGGCTGCGCGGCAATGCCGTCGTGATTGCGGTCACGGCGGTCCTCTGGTTCCTGTGGTCGAGCGTGATGCACCGTTTCACGGATGCTGCCGCGCCCTATGTCGATGGCGCCGTCGCCTGTCTCAGCGTGGCCGGCCAGATCCTCATGGTACGGCGCTTCGTCGAGAACTGGATTTACTGGATCGTCGTCAACATGCTCGCGATCGGGCTGTTCTGGTGGCGCGATCTTCCCGTCACGTCGGCACTTTATACCGTGTTCCTCGGCCTCGCCTTCGCCGGGCTCTTCCAGTGGCGCCGCGCCGCGGCGGTGGCGGCATGAAGCGGCCCGCGAATGTCGTTCTCCACGGCCCCGAAAGCACGGGGAAGTCGACGCTCGGCGCCCGGCTTGCGGCGCACTATGGCACGCGGCTGATACCCGAATACGGGCGTCTTTACTGCGAGGTGCGTGGCAGCGAAACTGATGCCGACGATCTCGTTTCTATCATGCACGGTCATGTCGCGCTCACGGAGGCCGCGCGGGACGATGCGGCGGCGCACGGTGCGCGCCTCGTCGTCTCGGATACCGATCCGCTGATGACTGCGGCGTGGGCGATGATGGGGCTCGGGCACCGCCTGCCGGCGCTCGATGCGTTCACTGATGTCGGCGATCTTTACCTGCTGATGGCGGACGATATCCCGTGGGTGGACGACGGCGTCCGGCTGCATCGCACGCCGCAGGCGCGCGCGCGCTTCATGGACCTGTCGCGGGCGGAGCTGGAACGGCGCTTGGTGCCGTGGGTGCTCGTTTCCGGTGATGCCGAGCAGCGGTTCGCCGCGGCGGTCGCGGCGATCGCGTCTGCCGGGATCGCATGACGGCGCTGCCCGTCCTTCACATCGATGCGCACATGCTGGTGATCGACAAGCCGGCGGGGCTTGCCGTGCATCCGGGGCCGAAGACACCGCACAGTCTGGAGGAACGCCTCCGCGAGCTCACCTTCGGCTTCCATCGCCTGCCGCAACCCGCGCATCGGCTGGACCGCGACACCTCCGGCTGTCTTGTGCTCGCACGGCATCCAAAGGCCGCGAAGCGCCTCGGTCAGCTTTTCACCGACGGGCGCATCACCAAGACCTATCTTGCGCTTCTGGATGGGGTGCCGGAGCAGGGCGAAGGCCGCATCGACGCACCGCTCGCCAAGGTTTCGAGCGCGGAGGCGGGCTGGCGCATGGTCGTGGACCCGGCCGGCAAGCCCGCCGCCACGCGCTGGCGGCGGCTCGCCGCGCACGAGGGGCAGGCGCTCATCGCTTTCTTCCCCGAAACCGGCCGCACGCACCAGATTCGCGTCCACGCCGCGCACGCGCTCGCGCCGATCGCCGGCGATCCGGTTTACGGGGGCGGCGAGGGTCCGATGCGGCTGCATTCGGCGGGGCTCGTCATCCCCTACCGCGAGGAAGCGCCCGTCTCCGCCAGCGCACCGCTACCGGCGGACTGGCCGCTCTGGGCGCAGGAGGCTGTCTCAAATGAGAAGGGGCCGCCCTTTCGGGCGACCCCTTCCGCGTGACGAGACTGTAAGTCTTAGGCCTTGCGGCGGCGGCGGGCTGCCCCCAGCCCGAGGACACCGAGACCGAACAGCGCCAGCGCAGCCGGTTCCGGCACTTCGCCGATCGGCGGCAGGTCGAGACCGGTGAAGCCGTAGCCGAACGTCCAGTCGCCATCGTTGTCGCGGGTGTACGAGTAGGCCTCGACACCGACGCTGATGAAGGCGGCGAACAGCGCGCGCAGCGAGTCAGCAGCGCCGATGTAGGTCGTGAACTCCACCGATTCGCCCATGGCGAGATCGCCGAACGAGAAGATGAAGTAACCACCGAGGTCACCGCCCACGTCCGTGGCGTTCTGGTTTGCGTAAGCGCTACGCGTCACCATCGGGTTCGGAACCGCGAACGGATCGAGCGAGGTGTGCAGAACCTTGCCGCCCGGACCCGACGGCGTGCCGCCGTAGATCGAGGTGCGGTCGTCCGAGAAGTGGCCCGGGGGCACGTCCCAGTCGAGCGTACGGGCATAACGGATGTCCGTTGCGTCCGCGCCGGTGTCGTTGGTGATCTTGATGTCGATGCGGAACAGCGTGCCGCCGGAGACCGGCGAATAGGTGTGCTCGACCTTCAGACCGCCGGTCGTGACCGTCGACTTGGCGCTCGAGGCGGTCACGTCGGAAAGCACGGCCGAGTTAAACGTGTTGCCGCCGCCATAGGTATAGCTGCCGACGCCGTTGGCGGCGACACCCCAGCCTTCGCAAAGGCAGCCCGGCGTGATCGCATCGCCGGTGCCGGCGAGGGCGAGGCCAACGCCGCCCGAGCCAAGGCCGCCGTCGTCGAACAGGCCCATGCTGACATTACCGTTGGTGAGCGTGGTCGCCTGGGCGGTGCCCGCAATCGCGAGCGTGGCGCAGGCCGCCAGAATTGAGGTCATGTAACGCATTGTCTTAATCCCCTCTGTGTTTCTACGCACGCCGGGCGATACGCTGCCTGGCGGACACAAACGTCGAAAACGAAGGAAAGCATAAGCCGTGCCAAGTGGGCGCCTGCGCCAACAAGTCACGGATTTGCGCCCCATTTTTTCATTTCGTAAATGGCTAAGCGATTTTGCGTACAACAAGTATGTAAAAAACGGCGACAGTGGCACGGCCCTGCGCTTGCCGAAGGCGCCCGCGCCCCCTAAGTGGCCCTCCCATGACCGATCTCGCGCACATCCGTAATTTCTCGATCATCGCCCACATCGACCACGGCAAGTCGACGCTGGCCGATCGCCTTATCCAGCGCACCGGCGGGCTCACCGACCGCGAGATGTCGGAGCAGGTGCTCGACAACATGGATATCGAGCGCGAGCGCGGCATCACCATCAAGGCGCAGACCGTGCGCCTCGAATACACGGCGAAGAACGGCGAGACATACACACTGAACCTCATGGACACGCCGGGCCATGTCGATTTCGCCTACGAAGTCTCCCGCAGTCTCGCTGCGTGCGAAGGCGCGCTGCTCGTCGTCGATGCGGCGCAGGGTGTCGAGGCGCAGACGCTGGCGAACGTCTATCAGTCGATCGAGCACGATCACGAGATCGTCCCCGTCATCAACAAGATCGATCTGCCCGCAGCCGACCCCGAAAAGGTGAAGGCGGAGATCGAGGACATCATCGGCCTCGATGCGTCGGAGGCCGTGCTCGCCAGCGCCAAGTCCGGCATCGGCATCGATGATGTGCTCGAAGCCGTCGTGAACAAGATCCCGCCGCCCAAGGGCGACCGTGATGCCCCGCTCGAAGCGATGCTGGTGGATAGCTGGTACGATCCGTACCTCGGCGTCGTCATCCTCGTGCGCGTGGTGAACGGTGTCATCCGCAAGGGGCTCAACATCAAGTTCATGGCCGGCGGCACCGAGCACCTGATCGACCGCGTCGGCTGTATGCGCCCCAAGATCGAGACGCTCGACGAGATCGCGGCGGGCGAGATCGGCTTCATCACCGCGCAGATCAAGGACATTTCCGAAACCCGCGTCGGCGACACCATCACGACCGTAAAGAACCCGGCGAAGGCCGCGCTCCCCGGCTTCAAGGAGGTGCAGCCGGTGGTGTTCTGCGGCCTCTTCCCCGTGGATGCCGCCGATTTCGAAAAGCTGCGCGACAGCATCTCGAAGCTGCGCCTGAACGACGCCTCGTTCAGCTTCGAGATGGAAACCTCCGCCGCGCTAGGCTTCGGCTTCCGCTGCGGCTTCCTCGGCCTCCTGCACCTGGAGATCATTCAGGAACGGCTGACCCGCGAGTACGACCTCGATCTCATCACCACCGCGCCTTCGGTCGTCTACCGAATGCACATGACGGACGGGACGACGCAGGAACTGCACAACCCCGCCGATTATCCGGACGTGGTGAAGATCGATTTCGTCGAGGAACCGTGGATCGAGGCCGTGATCTACGTGCCCGACGAATATCTCGGCTCGCTCCTGAAGCTGTGTCAGGATCGGCGCGGCATCCAGAAGAACCTCACCTACGTGGGCGGCCGCGCGCAGATCACCTACGAGCTGCCCCTGAACGAGGTCGTGTTCGATTTCTACGACCGGCTGAAGTCGATCAGCCGCGGCTACGCGAGCTTCGATTATCACCAGATCGGCTACCGGGAGGGTGATCTCGTCAAGATGTCGATCCTCGTGAATAATGAGCCCGTCGATGCGCTCAGCATGATCGTTCACCGCGGTGCGGCGGAAGCGCGCGGGCGTCACATGTGCGAGCGGCTGAAGGATCTCATTCCCCGCCACCTGTTCAAGATCCCCATCCAGGCGGCGATCGGCGGCAAGGTGATCGCGCGCGAAACCATCGCCGCGCTCCGCAAGGACGTCACCGCCAAGTGCTACGGCGGCGACATCAGCCGCAAGCGCAAGCTCCTCGACAAGCAGAAGGAAGGCAAGAAGCGGATGCGCGAGTATGGCTCGGTCAGTATCCCGCAGGAAGCCTTCATCGCCGCGCTCCGCATGGGCGACGAGGGGTAGGTCTCGAATTTAGGACGGTTGACAAGTTTCTCTTCCGGGGCAGAGTATCCCGTCTCTGGAGGTGCCCGTGATGTGGAAATACCGTTTGCGTCTTCTGGCGCTCGGCGTGTTCGCGGCGCTCTCGTCCCCCGTCGCCGCGATGCCGCATCAATCGCAGCAGACGCTCACCCCGCAAATCTACCGCCAGCGCTGCCTCTTCTGCCACAAGAGCGCTGCGCCCGAAGGTCTCGCCCCCGAAATCCTGATCGGCCTCAACCCGCCGCCGGGCGTGAAGCCCTCCGATGTAATGCCGAACATCAAATGCTGGCGCCGATGCGAGAAGTGCTGGCCGCAGCGGAAGTAGTGCCGCTTTCGAAATAGGAAAACCTGTGCCAGCCAAAGGCGATGGCTGGTCATTCCCTCCCGATAGTGCGTAAGCGCGTCCCTGCGGCGGAATCGGATTTCCGCGCGCGGGCCTCTACTTCCTCTACTTCGTCCCGTTTCGGGACGGTGCCGCTAGCCCAGCAGCAGCGCCGAGAGCACCAGCACCACACCCGCCAGCGAGGTGAGCCACACCAGCGTTCGCAGCTTGGGAATGCCTGCAGCGTAAAGCGGCAGGTAGATCAGCCGCGCCCAGAAATAGAGGTGGGCGCCAAGCTCGGTCTTCCAGCCGAGCCGGTCCGCCGCGACGGCCGCGAGCAGCACGGCGACGAACAGCGGGAAAGTCTCGAAGAAGTTCGCCTGCGCCCGCGCCAGCCGCCCCGCGAGCGGCTTCAGCGGCGGCATCTCGGCATCGCGCGCGCCCATGTTCCATTCGATGCCGTACTGCGCGGTCTTCACGTTCACGGCCCACAGGATGTGGACAAGGCCCAGCACCACGGCAGCGCCCAGCAGATAGAGTTCGATCGGCATGGTCATCCCTCCCCCTTGGAAGGGGCAGACGATCTCTTATTCAGCTCCGCTTCGCAAGCGGGCGGAAAGGTGAGGGGCAGGTTCCTAGGCGGCCGCCTGGTTCCGCGCGGCGAGATCAACCTCGGCCTTGATGCATTCGGCGAGCAGGAATGCGAGTTCGAGGCTCTGGCCGGCGTTGAGGCGCGGGTCGCAGTGCGTGTGGTAGCGGTCGGCGAGCGCCTCGTCGGTGATCGCCATCGCGCCGCCGGTGCATTCGGTGACGTTCTGGCCGGTCATCTCGGCGTGGATGCCGCCCGCGTGCGTGCCTTCGGCGCGGTGCACCGCGAAGAAGCCGCGCACCTCGGCGAGGATCCGGTCGAACGGGCGCGTCTTGTAGCCGCTGCCCGACTTGATCGTGTTGCCGTGCATCGGGTCGCACGACCAGACGACATGGCGCCCTTCGCGCTTCACGGCGCGGACGAGCGGCGGCAGGCCGGCTTCCACCTTGTCGTGGCCAAAGCGGCTGATGATGGTGATGCGCCCCGGCACGTTTTCCGGGTTCAGCGTGTCGAT
>JAEULI010000109.1 GCA_016793845.1 Sphingosinicella sp. | reverse complement strand
GAGAGGTGCGGGTTGCGGTAATTGAGCCACGTCACGAAGCCGAGCGCGACCTGCCCGTTCGCCTGATGATAGATGAAGCCACCGCCGTTGGCATCGTCGAGCGGCCAGCCCTGCGTGTGGATGACGGCGCCTTCGTCATGGTTCTCAGGCTTCACATCCCAAAGTTCTTTGATACCGATTCCATAGACTTGCGGCTCACTGTTCGCATCGAGTGCGAAGCGCTTCTTCAACTGCTTGGAGAGATGCCCGCGCACGCCTTCCGCGAAGAACGTATATTTCGCATGGAGTTCGAGGCCCGGCTGGTACGACGGCTTGTGGCTTCCATCGCGCGCGACACCGAAGTCTCCAGTGGCGACACCTTTCACCGCGCCGTTCTCGTCGAACAGCACTTCGGCGGCCGGGAAGCCGGGGAAAATCTCGACGCCGAGCGCCTCGGCCTGCGACCCCAGCCAGCGGCAGAGGTTGCCGAGACTGCCCGTGTAGCAATCGTCGTTGTCCATGAACGGCGGCAGCAGGATATGCGGAAAGTCGAACTTGCGGTTCTTCGTCAGGATCCAGTGGTGGTTCGAGGACACCTCGACGGTGAGCGGATGCCCATCCATCTCGCGCCAGTTCGGCAGCAGTTCATCGAGCCCGCGCGGATCGATCACCGCGCCCGAAAGGATGTGTGCGCCGATCTCGGAGCCCTTTTCGAGCAGGCAGACCGAAATCTCCTTACCCTCGGCCGCCGCGCGCTGCTTCAGCCGGATCGCCGACGCGAGGCCTGCCGGTCCACCACCGACGATGACGACGTCATAGGCCATCGATTCGCGTTCGCTCATGGCTTCCTTCCCTTTCCCCCGTTTGCAACTCTAGCTGTGCGCCTTATTGCAGACGACACAATAATGGTTTTGGCGGGTTTGATAGGTTGCAAGGCCCGCCTTGGCCAGAGTGGATTGGACGGTTGAGGAACATCGTGCTGGACGGCAACGAACGCGACGAACTCCTTGCCACGCTCGGCTGGTGGGTGGAGGCAGGCGTGGATACGCTTGTCGACGCCGCGCCGCGCGACTGGCGCACGCCGCCGCCGCGCACTGCAGCACGGGAAATCCCTGCTTCGGCACCCGAACCGGAGCTTGTGCTGCGTACCGGCGCGGCAAGCCCGGCGAACGTCACGGCCACGACGATCGCCGAACTCCGCCATGCGGTCGAAGTGTTCGAGGGCTGCCCGCTGCGCACCGGGAACGTCAGTACGGTGTTCGCGGATGGCAACCCGGAAGCCGACCTGATGCTGATCGGCGAGGCGCCCGGCGCGCAGGAGGACCGCGTGGGCCTGCCCTTCGTCGGGCCCGCAGGCCAGCTTCTCGACCGGATGCTCTCGGCGATCGGCCGCAACCGCACGAGCGCCTATATCACCAACGTGACCTTCTGGCGTCCGTCCGGCAACCGCACGCCGACCCCGGCGGAGGTGGAGACAACGATGCCGTTCGTGCGCCGCCACATCGCGCTGGTGCGCCCCAAGGCGATCGTCGCGCTCGGCGCCTGCGCCGCGCGCGCGCTGACAGGTGACGTCACCGGCATCATGCGTCTGCGCGGCCAGTGGCGCACGCTTGCCGTGGAAGGCGCAGATTACCCCCTTATGCCGACGCTGCACCCGGCATTCCTGCTGCGCCAGCCCGACGCGAAGCGCCTCGCTTGGGCCGATCTCCTCGCCGTGAAAGCGAAGCTCGATGCCGATTGACGAAAGCCTGCCGTTCATTCCCGTCCGCATCGCCGTGCTCACCGTTTCCGACACGCGCACCCTCGCCGACGACCGCTCGGGGAACACGCTCGTCGAGCGGCTGCAGGGCGCCGGGCATATCCTCGCGGCGCGGGAGATCGTGAAGGACGACGTTGGCACCATCGTCGAGCAGCTCGCGGCTTGGATCGACGACCGGGAGGTCGACTGCGTGATCACCACCGGCGGCACCGGCGTCACGGGTCGTGACGTCACGCCCGAAGCGCTTGCCGAGGTCTGCGAGAAGGAGATTCCGGGCTTCGGAGAGCTGTTCCGCTGGCTGAGCTTCCAGTCGATCGGCACGTCCACCGTGCAGTCCCGCGCGACCGCAGGCGTCGCGCGCGGCACTTACATTTTCGCCCTGCCCGGCTCCACGGGCGCGGTAAAGGACGGCTGGGACGGCATTCTCGCTACCCAGCTCGACAGCCGCCACCGCCCCTGCAACTTCGTGGAACTGATGCCGAGGCTGAGAGAGCGCTAGTCGCTCTTCACCGCCGCAAGCTCGTGCCCTTCGAGGTCTACAAAGTGGAAGCGACGGCCGCCCGGAAACGGGAAGACGTCGAGGCTGATCGTGCCGCCCGCCGCGACTACGGCGGCCCGCGCCGCTTCAAGGTCATCGACCTCGATCACCGGCAGCACATGCGCGGTCACGTGCTCGCCCGTGGCGTTGAAGCCGATATCCGTGTCGCCCGTTACCGTCGCGGCATAATCCGGCCCGAAGTCGTTGATCTTGAATCCGAATGCGTCCGCATAGAAGCGTTTGGCCTTCGCGATATCGCGCGTCGGCAGTTCTACATAGTTGAAGCGCGCCATCACCGTTCTCCTTATTGTTCTTGATTTGTTCTTAAGTGACGCGCATGATTTGTCAATGTCGAGACGCGTCAACGCCGCGCGCGGCGCAACCCTGAACACGATCAGCACCCGCTTCGACGATCTGGCGCGCGAGGCGGACGGCGACTGGCTGGACTCCGCGGCCGAGGACGATCTGCCGCCGTTCCGCACGGAGATCAGCTACGAAACGCCGCGCACAGCGATCACGCGCAACACCTCGCCAGACCTCCCCTTCGACCGCTCGATCAACGCCTATCGCGGCTGCGAGCACGGCTGCGTCTATTGCTTCGCGCGGCCGACACACGCCTATCTCGGTCTCTCGCCGGGTCTCGACTTCGAGCGCAAACTGACGGTGAAGAAAATCATACCCGAGCTGCTCAGGAAGGAGCTGGAGAATCCGCGCTACCAATGCCGACCGATGGCGCTCGGCACCAACACCGATCCCTACCAGCCTGTGGAAGGGAAATACGGTACTACGCGGAAAATCCTCGAAATCCTGTCCGAGACCAATCACCCGGTGATGATCACCACCAAATCCGCGCGTGTCGTGCGCGACATCGATATCCTCGCCCCGATGGCGGAGCGCGGCCTTGCCGCCGTGATGGTGTCCGTCACCACGCTCGATCCGGAAACCGCGAAGACACTGGAGCCGCGCGCGACCGCACCGCATCGGCGCATCGCGGCGGTAAAGGCGCTCGCCGAAGCACGCGTGCCCGTCTCCGTGTCGCTCGCCCCGCTCATCCCGGCGGTCAACGACCACGAGATCGAGGCGATCCTCGAAGCCGCGGCGAAGGCCGGCGCGGACATGGCATCGATGATCCTCATCCGCCTGCCGCATGAGGTCTCGCCGATCTTCCGCGCGTGGCTCGATGCCCACATGCCGGATCGTGCCGCGCGGGTGATGGCACACATCCGCGAGATGCGCGGCGGCAAGGACAATGAAGGCGACTTCCACGCGCGCTTCAGGCCACAGGGCGCCTATGCCGCGATGATCCGCGCGCGCTTTCAGGCTGGACGCCGCCGCTTCGGGCTCACCCGCCGCGACGTTCCGCTGCGCACAGACCTGTTCAGCCCGCGGGGGAAGCAGTTCTCCTTGTTCTAGGCAGCGTCCGGGAAGCGGTAGTCCTTGAACTGCTGGCGCAGCGTCAGTTTCTGGATCTTGCCCGTTGCCGTGTGGGGGATTTCCTCCACGAAGACGACATCGTTCGGCATCCACCACTTGGCGACGCGGCCTTCGAGGTGATCGAGAAGTTCCTGCTTGCTCGGGTTTGTTCCCGCCTTCGGCACGATGATAAGCAGCGGCCGCTCGTCCCACTTCGGGTGCGGCAGGCCGATCACCGCCGCTTCCGCCACGGCGGCATGGCCGACAGCCTCGTTTTCGAGCTCGATGGAGCTGATCCACTCGCCGCCGGACTTGATCACGTCCTTCGCGCGGTCGGTGATCTGCATGTAGCCGGAGGGGTCGATCGTGGCGACGTCGCCCGTATCGAACCAGCCGTCGGCGTCGAGCACGTGACCGCCATCGCCCGCATAATATTCGCGCACGATCCAGGGCCCGCGCACCATCAGGTGGCCGAACGCCTTGCCGTCGCGCAGCATCTCGTTGCCGTTGTCGTCCACGATCTTCATCTCGACGCCGAAAATCGAGCGGCCCTGCTTGGTCTGGATATCGAACTGCTCTTCCTGCGGCTTTTCAAGCGCCTCGGCGGAAAGCGAGCCGAGCGTGCCGAGCGGCGACATCTCCGTCATGCCCCAGGCGTGGCAGACGGTGACGTCGTACTTCTGCTTGAAATCGACGATCATCGAACGCGGCACGGCCGAGCCGCCGATGACCACGCGCTTAAGTTCGCCGAGTCCTTCGCCGGTCTTTTCGAGGTGCTGGAGCATCGCGAGCCACACCGTGGGCACCGCGGCGGTGAGCGTCACCTTCTCGCGCAGGATGAGGCCATGCAGCGTCGGCGCATCAAAATGCGCGCCGCCCATCACCAGCTTGGCGCCTGCTGCGGCGGCGGCATAGGGCACGCCCCAAGCGTTCGCATGGTACATCGGCACCACCGGCAGGATCGATGTCGAAGACGTGAGGCCGAGGGCATCCGCCGAATTGGCGCCGAACGTGTGGAGCACGTTCGAACGGTGCGTGTAGAGAACACCCTTGGGATTGCCGGTCGTCCCCGAGGTGTAGCAGAGCCCGGCGGGCGTCTGTTCGTCGATATTCGCCCATTCGAAATCGCCGTCGCTCGCCCCGATCAGGTCCTCATAGACGAGAAGATTCGGGATGCTCGTTTCGGGCAGATGCGCCCGCCCCGTCATCAGCACATAGTGCTCGACCGTATTCAGCTTCGGCGCGATGCGCTCAACGAGCGGCGCGAAGGTGAGATCGAAGAACAGCACGCGGTCGCCCGCATGGTTGATGATGTAAACGATCTGCTCTTCGAACAGGCGCGGGTTCACGGTGTGCGCGACCGCGCCCATGCCCGAGATGCCGTACCAGCACTCCACGTGGCGCTGCGTGTTCCACGCGAGCGTCGCCGCGCGGTCGCCGAGCCGGATGCCGAGACGGCTTAGGGACTGCGCGACCTTGAGCGCGCGTTCGCGCACCTCGCGCCAGTTCGAACGGGCTTCGCCGCCTTCCACAAGCGCGGTGACAATCTCGCGCGATCCGTGATTGAGCGCCGCATGATCAATGAGTTTCCAGACCAGCAGCGGCCAGTCCTGCATTCCGCCTAACATGATGACTCCTCCCAAAGAGCGGCGGGAGGCTAGCCGGAGCCCTGCCGCCGATCAATCCGGCGCTGACAAGAGGCCCTCTTGACAACGTAAGAACAAATATGGAACAAGCGAACATGAGAAGAACAAAAAGGGTTCAAACATGGCCTTCATGCTCTCTGCCACGCTTTCAAGCCTGTTGCTTTTCGTAAGCCTCGCCGTGGTTGCTCACATGTTCGCAGATGCACGCGTCGCCATTGCGCGTGCGCTTCGCGGCGAAATCGATGTCGTGATTACGGAGCGTCTGGTGACGGCGGTTGAGCCGACGCCGCGTCCGTGCTTGGCTCCGCGGTATCGGGAATGGCAGCCGCTGCCGCTTGCCGCCTGACCTTGCGGTACGACAGGATCGCCATCGGGATCGTGGCGGCGTAGACCACCGAGATCAGCGAGAGCGTCATGTACGGCGCGGAAAGCAGCGCGCCTGCGAACAGCGCCACGCCGACGAGCGCCATGATCCGGTATTCGGGGCGGATGCGCACCGATTTCCACGAATAGGTCGGCAGGTTCGAGACCATCAGGAACGCGACCGTGCCGACGACGACGGCGGTCACGGCGGTACCGACCTCCGAATAATGCGCGAAACGGGTCGGCTCCAGCCAGTAGTAGAGGAACATCGGGCTCAGCGTCAGCCCCGCCCCCACCGGCGCGGGAATGCCTGTGAGGAAGCCGTGCTTCTTGTGCGGTTGGTCGCTGACGTCGAGGTTGGCGTTGAAACGCGCGAGCCTCAGCGCACAGCAGACGGCATGGGCGAGCGCGACGATCCAGCCCGCGCCCGGAAGCTGCTCCAGCGTCCACAAATAGATGACGAGCGCAGGCGCGACGCCGAAGGCGGTGACGTCGGACAGCGAATCAAGTTCGGCGCCGAAGCGGCTCGCGCCCTTCAGCAGGCGCGCGACGCGCCCGTCGATACCGTCGAGCACGCCCGCTACGACGATCGCGAGGATCGCGCGGTCGAAATCGCCGGCGATGGCGAGACGAACGGAGGTGAGCCCAGCGCAGAGCGCGGCAATGGTGATCGCATTCGGGATCAGCACCCGAATCGGGATAACCCGCTTCAGCCTGCGTGGCGGCTCGTGATCGACCTTCACTGGCTGACGCCGCGCAGCCGCTCACCTGGGGCGCCGGGACGGCCAATCACGGTTTCGCCAGCGACGGCGCGCTGGCCGACCGCGACAGCGGGAACGGTGCCTGCGGGCAGGAACACGTCGACACGGCTGCCGAAGCGGATGAGACCGACGCGCTGGCCTGCACCGACGCTCTCGCCCGTGTTCACGAACTTGATGATCCGCCGCGCGACGAGGCCGGCGATCTGCGTGAAGCCGATGCGGCGCCCATCGGCGCCCTCAACGACGAAATACTGACGTTCGTTGTGCTCGCTCGCCTTGTCGAGCTCGGCGTTCAGGAACTTGCCGGGCACGTAGACGATGTCGCGGAGCGTACCCGCGATCGGAGAGCGATTCACATGGACATCGAACACGCTCATGAAAATCGAAACGCGCGTGAAGGTTCCCTCGCCGATGCCACGTTCGCTACCGGAAATCTCGCGTGGCGCCGGAACCTCCATGATCTGCGACACAAGTCCGTCGGCAGGCGAGACGACAAGCCCCGCCCCCTCCGGCGTGACACGCGCGGGATCGCGGAAGAACGCGAACGTCCAGACGGTGAGCCCCGCCGAGAGCCAGCCGAGGATGTTCCAGTCCGCGATAAACCAGAAGAATCCGGTGAGCACCGCCGCGAGCACCACGAACTTATTGCCGTCCGGATGAATCGATGGCGGAAACTTGTAGGTCGCCGCCGGTTCGGTGGGCGCAGGCACGGGCGCCGCAGCGGCGGGCGCAGGCGGCGTTACGGGTGGCGTCACTGGCGGCTCGGGGGGTGTCGTGTCGTTCATGCGCCTATCTTTAGCCCCTGCGCGCGGGCGATGACAACGCGCAGCTTGAGAGAAAGCGGGCAGAGCGCGCCTTTGCCATCCCCGTGGCTGTTGATCTTGGCCGTCGTTTCCGCCAAGAGCTTGCGCGAGTAAAAAACCCATAC
>JAEULI010000049.1 GCA_016793845.1 Sphingosinicella sp. | reverse complement strand
AGCCTGATCTCCAAGCTGATCGTCTACGGATCGGGCCGCAACGACTGCCTTATGCGGCTGCGCCGGGCGCTGGAGGAATACATCATCTCCGGCCCCAAAACGACGATCCCGCTGCATCAGGCACTGATCGAAGACCCGGAGTTCCAGAACGGCGACTACACGATCAAGTGGCTGGAAAGCTGGCTGGAGAAGCGGCGCGAGGGCTGAGCGGCCCACCTTCCCAATCTGCCAGATTGCATCCCGACGCGGCGGCTGAGACAGTCGGCCATCCGACTCGGGGGGAGGTTTCGTATGGCCTTTGTTTCACGCCGCGGTTTTCTTGAAACGGGCGCGGCGCTTGCCGCGCTTTCCGCCTGTCGCCAGACCACGGCGGCCAAGGCCCCGCCCACGAAGTGGACCGATGCGGTATCGCAGGCGAAGGCAGTCGCCGAGGGCAAGACGCAGCCTGCCGCGCTTGTCGAGGCGGCGATCCGGCGGCTCGAGTCGGTGAACGGCAAGATCAACGCGGTGAAGTTCCCCAACCTGGAGCGGGCGCGCGAAATCGCCGCGAACGGCGTCAAAGGCCCGCTCGCGGGCGTGCCGACGCTGATCAAGGACAATGTCCACCAGAAGGGCCTGCCCTACACGCAGGGCTGCAGGGCGCTCGCCGCGACGGTCGCCGACGAGACCGATGCCTATCCGGCGGCGATCGAGACGGCGGGCTTCGTTTCCATCGGCCGTTCGACGCTGCCCGAGTTCGGCATCACCGCGACGACCGAGCCGCTGCTGACGGGCGTGACGCGCAACCCGTGGAACCTCGATCATTCGACCGGCGGTTCCTCGGGCGGAAGCGCGGCGGCGGTGGCGGCGGGCGTGGTGCCGGTCGCGCACGCCCACGACGGCGGCGGATCGATCCGCATCCCGGCGAGCTGCTGCGGCCTCGTGGGCCTCAAGCCCTCGCGGCGGCGGATGGCGGGCGATGCGGCCTCGCCGGATATCGCCACACACCTCGGCGTCGAGGGCTGCGTTTCCCGCACCGTGCGCGATACGGCGGCGTGGTTCCACGCGACGCAGGCGAAGGGCGAAGGCGCGGCGTTCGCCGAAGCGCCGCTCGTCACCGGTCCTTCGAAGGACCGGCTGCGCGTGGGGCTTCGGCTCAATCACCCGTCGGGCGGCCTGCCCCATGAAGAGGTTCAGCGCGTGTTCGGCGAGGCTTCCGCGCTGCTTCAGAAGCTCGGCCACAAGGTGAAGGACGTGCCGGCGCCCTACAAGGGCGACGTGGTGATCCCGGCCTTCATGGCGCTGTGGGAATCGGGCGCGGGACAGGCGGTTGCCGAGATCACGAAAATGGCGCCTGGCGTCGATCCTTCGACGATCCTTGAACCGCTCACGCTGACCATGGCGGCGCAGGCCGCGACTTACACGCCCGAGCAGATGCAGGTCTCCACCGCAGCGCTCGACGAGGCGATGGCGAGCTACCGCGCCCAGTTCAAGGACATCGACATCTACATGACGCCCGTGCTCGGCCAGCCCGCCGCGCCCATCGGCTATATCGCGCCGACGATCCCATGGCCCGAACAGCGCGAGCGACTGATCGCCTACGCGGGCTTCACCGGCGTGGAGAACGTGGCGGGCGTGCCTTCGATCGGGCTGCCGATCGGCGAATCGAAGGACGGCATCCCCATCGGCATCCAGTTCGCGACGGCGCCGGGCGGCGAAGCGCGGCTCATCGCGCTTGCCTATGAACTCGAGCGCGAACTTTTATGGTATGATCGCAGGCCCGGTGTTTGGGCGGGCGAAATCTGAAGTGAGTGGAGGCGTGATGCGCGTTATCGTCTGGTATAATCCCCGCTGCGGCACTGCCCGCAATGTGCGCGACTATCTGAACGAGCACGCCATCCCCTTCGACCTCCGCGAGTATCTGGAAGACGTGCCGAGCCGCGCGGAAATCGAGGACGTGCTGCGGAAATCGGGCCTGGCGGCGCACGAGCTGCTGCGTGCCAAGGAGCCGCTGGCGAAGGAGCTCGGCCTCCTCGAACCCGGCGTTTCCGAGGAGCATATTATCACCGCGATGCACGAGAACCCGATCCTCATCAACCGGCCGGTCGTGATCGACGGAAACCGCGCGAAACTCTGCCGCCCTTCCGAGGTGATCGCCGAGTTTCTTCCGCCGCCGGACTTGCGGCGTCCCGGCAAAGCACTGTAAGGGCCCCGACCCATTGAGGTCGGTGAGGGTTTCGTATGCAACTCGTGATCGTCGAATCCCCGGCGAAGGCAAAGACGATCAACAAGTATCTGGGTTCGGACTACAAGGTCCTTGCCTCGTACGGCCACGTCCGCGACCTGCCGGCGAAGGACGGATCAGTCGAGCCCGACCACGACTTCCGCATGAAGTGGGAGGTTTCCGCCGACCGCTCGCGGCAGCTGAAAGAGATCGCCGACAGCGCGAAGAGCGCCGACACGCTGATCCTCGCGACCGACCCTGACCGCGAAGGCGAGGCGATCAGCTGGCACCTCTATGAGCATTTGAAGGCGAAGAAGGCGCTGCCGCCCAAAGTGCAGCGCGTGACCTTCAACCAGATCACCAAGAGCGCGGTGACGCAGGCGATGGCCGCCCCGCGCGAGCTCGATACGCCCCTGATCGACGCCTACCGGGCGCGCCGTGCGCTCGACTATCTCGTCGGCTTCACGCTTTCGCCCGTGCTGTGGCGCAAGCTGCCCGGTGCGAAATCGGCAGGACGCGTGCAATCCGTGGCGCTGCGCCTCGTCGTGGAACGCGAACGCGAGATCGAGGCGTTCAAGACGCGCGAATACTGGACGGTCGACGGCCAGTTCCAGACCGCCGCGGGGCAGGCGTTCACGGCGCGGCTGACGCACTGGCAGGGCAACAAGCTCGACAAGTTCTCGCTGAACAACTCGGCGCTGGCGAACGAGGCGCGCGCCGACGTGGCGGCGGGCGACTACGTGGTCGCGTCGGTCGAGAAGAAGCCGGTGTCGCGGAACCCAGCCCCGCCCTTCACCACCTCGACCCTGCAACAGGAGGCCGCGCGCAAGCTGGGGCTTTCCGCGACGCAGACGATGCGCACTGCGCAGACGCTCTACGAAAGCGGCCTCATCACCTACATGCGTACCGACGGCGTCGACATGGCCCCCGAGGCCATTGCCGCAGCGCGCGACGTAATCGCCGAGGACTTCAGCGGGCGCCACCTGCCCGAGAAGCCGCGTTTCTATACGACGAAGGCGAAGAACGCGCAGGAAGCGCACGAAGCAATCCGCCCCGTCGATATGCGCCGACGCCCCGCGAAAGCCGGGCTTTCGGGCGATGAGGCCCGGCTCTACGAACTGGTCTGGAAGCGCACGCTCGCAAGCCAGATGGCAGCCGCGAACCTTGAGCGCACGACGGTTGACCTGAAGGACAAGAACGGTCGCGCCGACCTGCGCGCCACCGGACAGGTGACGATCTTCCCCGGTTTCCTCGCGCTCTATCAGGAAACCGCCGACGACCCCGAGGACGAAGAGGGCGAGGACGGCAAGCGCCTGCCCAAGATCGAAAAGGGCGATACGCCGGCGATTACGGGCGCGCACGCCGACCAGCACTTCACCGAACCGCCCCCGCGCTATTCGGAAGCGAGCCTTGTGAAGAAGATGGAGGAGCTCGGCATCGGGCGCCCCTCCACCTATGCCTCGATCCTTCAGGTACTGAAGGACCGCGCCTATGTGCGCATCGAGCAGAAGCGCTTCCACCCCGAGGAGAAGGGCCGGCTCGTCACCGCCTTCCTCGAACGCTTCTTCGAACGCTATGTGAGCTACGACTTCACGGCGGGGCTTGAGGAACAGCTCGACGAGATTTCCGCCGGGAGCATCGACTGGACGGCGGTGCTGCACGCCTTCTGGAAGGATTTCCAGCCGAAGACCTCCGAGATCCTGGAGCTGAAACCCTCCGAGGTGACGACGGCGCTCGACGAGTTCCTCGCGCCGCTGCTGTTCCCGGATACCGGCGACGGGAAAGACCCTCGCGTCTGCCCGGTGTGCGGCAACGGGCGGCTGAGCCTGAAGACCGGCAAGTTCGGCGCGTTCGTCGGCTGTTCGAACTATCCCGAGTGCCGCTTCACGCGCCCCTTCGCGAGCGAGAACGGAAACGGCAACGGTACGGGCGAAGGCGGCGACCAGCCGCGCCTGCTCGGCGAGGACGCGGGCGAGCCGATCACCATCCGCTCGGGCCGCTTCGGCCTCTTCATCCAGCGCGGCGAAGGCGAGAAGCCACCCCGCGCCTCGATCCCGCGCGATGTTGACGCAGCGACGATCGAACTCGACATGGCCGTGAAGCTGCTCGCGCTGCCGCGCGAGGTGGGTACGCACCCGGAAACGGGGCTGCCGATCACCGCCTCGATCGGGCGCTATGGCCCCTATCTGATGCATGACGGCAAATATGCGCGCCTGACTTCGACCGCCGAGGTGTTCGAAGTCGGCATGAACGCCGCCGTCGTGAAGCTTGCCGAGCAGAAGAAGGGCTTCGAGCGCAAGGCGCCCGCAGCGCTGAAGGAGCTCGGCGCGCATCCCACATCGGGCGCGGCGATCAAGGTGATGGACGGCCGCTACGGCGCCTATGTAACCGACGGCACCACCAACGCGACGCTGCCCAAAGGCACCGACCCGCAGGCGCTTACGCTGGAAGCCGCCGCGACGATGATCGACGAGAAGGCCGCCAAAGGCCCGGCGAAAGGCAAGGGTAAGCGGAAGGCGCCGGCGAAGAGCGGAACGGCAAAGAAGGCGCCAGCCAAGACCGCGGCGAAGAAAGCTCCCGCGAAGAAGAAGGCGGCGAAGTAGCGGCGATGGCTGAACGCTTCGAACGTCACAAGCAGCCCTGGACCGCCGCCGAGATCGACAAGCTGCACACGCTGGCCAAGAAGGGCATGGCACTGAAGGCCATCGCGAAAGCGCTGACCCGCAGCGAGGAATCGGTGAAGGACCGCGCCAAGGCGGACGGACTCAGCATCGCGCGGTTGCGGTAGCGCTATTCCGGCGGTGCAGGGCATGTGTGGCTTGACCCTCCCCTCGCCGCTCGCCACATAGGCGCGGCGAGGCCACGTCCTCCCCCTTCATGGGTATCAAGTCCGGGACGGCCCGGCTCTTTGGAAGAGGAGCGCCGTCATGGCCTGGGTGTATCTTGGAATTGCGGGACTTCTGGAAATCGTCTGGGCCTTCTCGATGAAGCAGTCGGACGGGTTCACGCGGCTGACACCGAGCATCGTCACCATCGTCGCGATGATCGCGAGCTTCGCGCTGCTGTCCATCTCGATGAAGGCGCTGCCGCTCGGCACGGCCTACACCGTCTGGACAGGGATCGGCGCGGTGGGCGCATTTCTGGTTGGTGTCGCGGTGCTGGGCGAAAGCATCAGCCCGATGCGCGTGCTTGCCGCACTGATGATCGTGGGCGGGCTCGTGCTGATGAAGCTTTCGACACGGTAAGGGCTTGCCGCGAGGCGCGCGAGGCCCGACATGGGTGGGAATGGCGAAACGTCCCACCCCCGGCCTGCCCACCCGCGAACAGATCCTGAGCTTCGTCGAGGAGTCCTCCTCCCCTGTCGGCAAGCGCGAGATCGCCAAGGCCTTCGGGCTGACCGCACAGGACAAGATCCTGCTGAAAGCCATGCTGAAGGATATGGCGAACGAAGGGCTGCTCGATAGCGGACCGGGCCGAGCCTTCCACAAGGGCGGCGGGTTGCCCAAGGTGACGGTGCTGAAGGTCGTCGGCATCGAAGGCGGGCGCGCCGTGGCGGTGCCGGAAAGCTGGGCGAACGACACGCCCGCACCAAAGGTGCGCGTCGTCGAAGGGCGCAAGCGCGCGGCGCTTGCCATGGGCGACCGTATCCTCGCGCGCATCGAGGAGACGGGGCGCGGGCACCTTGCGCATGTGATGAAGAAGATCGGCGCATCGTCCGAAGACGCGCTGCTTGGCGTGCTGAGGCGTGATCCTTCCGGCTGGTATCTGGTGCCCACCGACAAGAAGCTGCGCTTCGACCTTAAGATCACGGATATTGGCGAGGCGGATGCGGGCGACCTCGTGCTCGCAGAGCAATCCGGGCGCGGTGCGCGGGCAACGGGTCGTGTGGTCCAGCGGCTCGGCGATCCGATGGCGCCGCGCAGCTTCTCGCTGATCGCGATCCACGAAAAGGGCATTCCGAACGTCTTTTCCGAAGAGGCGGAAGCCGAGGCGGAGAAAGCGGCAAAACTGCCGCTGGGCGACCGTGAGGACCTGCGCGATCTCCCACTCCTCACCATCGATCCCGCCGACGCGCGCGACCACGACGACGCGGTGTGGGCGGCCGCGGACGACGATCCCGGCAACCCCGGCGGCTTCAAGGCGATTGTCGCGATCGCGGACGTGAGCTTCTACGTGCGCCCCGGCAGCGCGATCGACCGCGAGGCGCGCGAACGGGGGAACAGCGTTTACTTCCCCGACCGCGTAGTGCCGATGTTGCCCGAGGCGCTCTCTACCGATGCCTGCTCGCTGAACGCGAACGCGGACAAGGCGGTGCTTGCCTGCCACCTGACGATCGCGGCGGACGGTACTGTGAAGGCGTGGCGCTTCACGCGGGCGGTGATGCACGGGGTCGCGAACCTCGCTTATGAAACCGTGCAGGAGGCGATCGACGGGAAGATCGAGCACGACCTCACCGAAGGCGTGCTGCGACCGCTGTGGACGGCCTGGACCGCGCTCAAGGCCGCGCGCGACAGGCGCGATCCGCTGGCGCTCAACATGCCGGAGCGGCGCGTCATCCTCGACGAGAAGGGTCGCATCGCGGAAATCCGCGTGCGCGAGCAGCTTCCGGCGCACCAGCTGATCGAAGACTTCATGATCGCGGCGAACGTCGCGGCGGCGAAGGCGCTGGAGGCGAAGGCCTCGCCGGTCGTGTACCGCGTGCATGAAAAGCCGAGCCGGGAAAAGCTGGTGGCGCTCGGCGACTATGTGAAGTCGCTCGGGCTCAGCCTGTCATTGGGTCAGGTGGTGACGCCGACGGCGTTCAACCGGCTGCTCGCGCGGATCACCGAGCCGGCGCTGCTCGAGCAGGTCTCCGAGCAGGTGCTGCGCAGCCAGGCGCAGGCCTTCTACGGCACCGACAACCTCGGCCACTTCGGGCTCGCGCTCGGCAGCTACGCGCACTTCACCTCGCCGATCCGGCGCTATTCGGACACGCTCGTGCACCGGGCGCTGGTGCGGGCGTACAAGCTCGGCGAGGGCGGGCTCACCGACGAGGAGATGCGCGCCCTGCCCCGCACCGCCGAGCATATCTCGATGACCGAGCGGCGGGCGATGGAGGCGGAGCGCGACACAATCGACCGATACGTTGCGGCCTACCTCGCACAGCACGTGGGACAGATCGTCCGCACGCGGATCAGTGGGGTGACGCGCTTCGGGCTGTTCGCGAGTGTCGAGGGCGTGGGCGGTGACGGGCTCATTCCGATGTCGATGCTGGGCGCGGAGCGCTTCCACTTCGACGAGAGCGCAAAGACCATCGAGGGGTTGACGACGGGCGTGACCTACCATGTCGGGCAACGGCTGGAGCTGCGGCTCGCCGACGCGAACCCGATCAGCGGCGCGCTGCGTTTCGAGTTTCCGGATGGGCCGGCGCCGCGCGCCGGAAAGCGGCCGCCGCCGCAGCGCAAGGGTCGTCCTCCGCTGCCGAAGGGCACGGGCAAGGTGCGGCGGAAACGGTAGGGATTACGCCGCGTCGAGCAGGCTGAACATGCGATCGATGCGCGGCTGAAGCGTGGTGACGTTCGTCAGCGTTTCTTCGGCGGCGTGGACCTCGGCGGCGAAATCGTTGAAGCCGAACGCCTTCGCGAGCCCCTTCAGCGAATGCAGCTGTCGCCGCACCTCGCCGTGGCTTCCCGCGAGCAGAAGCAGCTGAATATCCTCCAGCTTGTCGGACAGCTCCTGATGCAGCGATTCGAAGTCTTCGTCGATCATGCCCCGAGCCTAGTGGGAAAGTCGTTAGAACACGGTTAAGCAGCTGCCATGGCCGTGAGCCTGCTCGGATTCGCTTGGGACGCCAGTTCCTCCTACGCGCGCGGCGCGGCACTTGCCCCCGCGGTCGTGCGGGGCTTGCTGTTCAGCGAGGCCTCCAGCCCCTACAGCATCGACGGCGTCGATCTTGCGGATGCGTTCGGGGACCGGCACTTTCCCGACCTGCCCGAGGACGCCGCAGAGGCGCGCGCGATCATTGCCGCCACGGTTGCCGCCGCGCTCAAAGCCGGCCGCCGGCCGCTCAGCATCGGCGGCGACCATTCGGTGACCTATCCGATCCTCAGCGCCCTGAAGGCCGCGCACGGGCCGGTGAACGTGCTGCATGTCGACGCGCACCCCGATCTCTACGAGGAGCTGGGCGGCGACCGTTGGTCGCACGCCTGCCCGTTCGCGCGGGCGCTCGACGACGGCTGCATCGCGAACCTCGTGCAGGTCGGCATCCGCAGCGCGACGCCTGAGCAGCGCGCACGGAGCGCAGCGGCGGGCGGCGTGATGCTGGGCGCCGACGAATGCGACCGCGTGCCGTGGGAGCGGCTCCAGGGGGCGGTCTATGTCTCGATCGACCTCGACGGGCTCGACCCGGCGTTCGCGCCCGGCGTTTCCCACCCGGAACCCGGCGGGCTTTCGACGCGGGAGCTGCTGACGCTGATCGCACGCGTGCCGGGCGAGATCGTGGGCGCCGATGTCGTGGAGCTGAACCCCGAGCGCGATATCGGTATGCTGACGGCAGGCGTCGCGGTTCGTCTCGTCAAGGAACTGGCCGCCAGAATGCTGTGACGCCGCTTGACTCTGCCGGGCGTTTTCGGCATTAGCCCGCCCGTAAGCGCGGCGCTCAGACGCCGCGTTCTTTTTTGTAACTCTTGAGATCAAGCGCAAGGACTGCCGCGCCATGGCCAAACCAACAACCGTCAAGATCAAGCTCGTCAGCTCGGCCGACACCGGCTTCTTCTATGTGACGAAGAAGAACCCGCGCACGCAGACCGAGAAGTTCACCTTCCGCAAGTACGATCCCGTCGTGCGCAAGCATGTGGATTTCAAGGAAGCGAAGATCAAGTAAGGCGGCCCCGCCGCCTTCCCTTCCCGCCCGATCGCTCTAGGCGTACTGGCGGACGGTTTCGATAAAGCGCATCACCGAGATCGGCTTCGCGATATACGCCTCGCAGCCGCCGGCCTTGATGCGCTCTTCATCGCCCTTCATCGCGAACGCGGTGACCGCAACGACGGGAATGTCGCTCAGCGCCTCGTCGCTTTTCAGCCAGCCGGTGACCTCGAGCCCCGAAACCTCGGGGAGCTGGATATCCATGAGGATGAGATCGGGACGGTCCGCGCGCACCAGATCGGGCACGCTGCGCCCGTCGCGCGTTTTCATCGTCCGATAGCCGTGCGCTTCCAGAAGGTCGCAGAACAGCTTCATGTTGAGGTCGTTATCCTCGACGACGAGGACGGTTTTCTGCATGGTCCCCTCTTCGCAAACCTGACCGCGCATATGGCCCCGCGGATCGGCCTGCCGAACAATCGCCTTGGCGAATGGTTGATACAATCCTAATTGTCCAGAGTTAATGACCTCTTACCAAACAGCCTTAACCCGCGAGGAGGCCGAAGTGATGGCGCTGCACGCCCTGGCGTGGGTTGCAAGCGACGAACGGCTCGGGCCGCGCCTGCTGGCGCTGACCGGACTCGACGCGGAAACGCTGCGCGCACGTGCCGGAAGCCGCGAAGTGCTGGGCGCGACGCTCGATTTCCTTGCCGCGCACGAGGCCGACTTCATCGCCTGCGCCGAAGCGATCGGGGCCGAGCCCGCACGGCTCGCGGCGGCGCGCGGGGCGCTCGGGCAATGACGAAGCCGCTTCTCATCTGCGACTGCGACGAGGTGCTGCTGCACTTCGCGGGACCGTTTCGCACCTATCTCGACACCGCGCATGCGCTCGAACTCAATTTCGAAAGCTTCGCGCTTTCCGGCAACATCCGGCGCAAGGCGGACGGCAGCCTCATCGAAAAGAAGGATGTGCGAACGCTCGTCGAAGGCTTCTTCGCGGACGCGATGGAGGGTCAGCCAGTCGTGGACGGCGCGGTCGAGGCGCTGGCCGCGCTTTCCGATCCGTACGAGATCGTCATCCTCACCAACATCCGCGACGCGTACCGCGACCGGCGGCGGGCGCAGATCGCCGCGCTCGGGATGCCCTTCCCCGTCTATGTGAACGACGGGCCGAAGGGACCTGCCGTGACCACGCTAATGCGCGAACACGGGCGCGACGCCGCCGTGTTCATCGACGACTTGCCGCCGCACCACAGTTCGGTAAAGCGGGACGCGCCGCACGTGCACCGGCTGCACATGGTCGCCGATCCGGAGCTGAGGCCCCTGATCCCGGCCGCAGACGATGCGCACGCACGGATCGATATCTGGTCTCAGGCATTACCGTACCTGCTGCGGCAGGCGGCGCGCTGACGACCTGAATGCAACGAAGGGGAATCTCCGGTCATGAGTATTGAAGCCCGTCTCGCCGAGCTTGGAATCACGCTGCCGAAAGCCGCCGCGCCCGCGGCCAACTATGTGCCGACGGTTCTGCATGGAAACATGCTTTATATCTCCGGCCAGATTCCCTTCCGCGAGGACGGCACGCTCGTGCTCGGACGGCTTGGCGAGGACATGGATGTTGCGGCCGGTCAGGCGACGGCGCGGCTCTGCGGGATCGGCATTCTTGCGCAGGCACAGGCCGCACTCGGCAGCCTCGATCGCATCGAGCGCGTGCTGAAGCTCGGCGCATTCGTTTCGAGCACGGCGAATTTCTTTGACCAGCCGAAGGTTGTCAACGGATGCAGCGACCTTATGGTCGAGGTTCTGGGAGACGCGGGACGGCACGCGCGCAGCGCGGTCGGCGTCCCTGCCCTGCCGCTTGGCGTTGCGGTCGAGATCGATGCCGTGATTGCCGTAAAGGTCTGAACGGAACCGGATGCTGCGAAACACGACCCGCGATCTCGACTTCCTGACGCGCCAGCCCTTTGCGCACAGGGGGCTTCACGACACGAAGGGCGTGCCCGAAAACAGCCGGGCGGCGTTCGAACGCGCGATCGCGGCGGGTTACGGCATCGAACTCGATGTGCGGCTGACCAAGGACAAGGACGCGGTGGTGTTTCACGACGCGGAACTACCGCGCCTCGCCAACGCCGGGGGGCGCATCTCCGACCTGACGACAGGCGAACTCGGCGCGTTTCGCCTTTCCGGCACCGATGAGCCGATCCGCACGCTGCGCGAGGTGCTGAGCGAGATCGGCGGCCGCGCGCCGACGCTGGTGGAGGTGAAATCGCCGGGACGGCGCGGCTATGGCAGCCTGTGCCGTGCGGTGCGCCGGGCGCTGGAGGGTTCGAACGGATGGACGGCGGTGATGTCGTTCGATCCGCGCATCGTGCGCTGGTTCCGCGAGCACAGCCCGCAGACCGTGCGCGGGCTCGTGGTGACGAAGGACGGCAGCGGCAACGCGGGGCTGCGCGGCTGGCTTTCGCGCAACCTCGCCGCCCGCGCCACGCACCCGCACTTCATCGCCTGCGATATCAAGGCGCTGCCCTTCGGCTTTGCCGAGCGCCAGCGCCGCAAGGGCCGTCCCGTGCTGACCTGGACGGTGCGCGACGACGAGGAGCGCGGGCGGGCACAGGCGTACGCCGACCAGATCATTTTCGAGGACGCCCCGGAACACGCATGACCGGCACGCCGGCGACTTTCCGGATCGTGACGTCGGCCTCGGACATTTCCGCGTCCGACTGGAACGCCTGCGCGGGGGACAACAACCCGTTCACGCTGCACGCTTTCATCACTGCGCTTGAGGACTCGGGGAGCGCAGTTGCCGCCGCCGGATGGCAGGCGGCGCACGCGGTGCTGGAAGATGCGGACAGCGGCATCCTCGGCATCGCGCCCGCCTATGCGAAATCGCACTCGCAGGGCGAGTACGTGTTCGACCACGGCTGGGCGGACGCGTTCGAGCGCGCGGGCGGGCGCTATTACCCCAAGTATCAGATGGCGGTGCCGTTCACGCCGGCAACAGGTCCGCGGCTGCTGCTGAAGGATGCGGCCTATGCCCCCGCGCTGATCGCCGGGATCGAGCAGTTCTGCGAACGCCAGCAGATCTCGTCCGCGCACGCCACCTTCATCGCGCCCGAGCAGGTGCCGCTGTTCGACGCAGCGGAGTGGCTGATCCGGCATACCGAGCAGTTCCACTGGCACAACGCCGGATACGGCAGCTTCGAGGATTTCCTCGGCAGCCTCGCCTCGCGCAAGCGCAAGACCATCCGCCGCGAACGGCGGGAGGCGGCGGAGAGCGGCCTACGCATCATCGCGCTTTCCGGCGCGGACATCAGCGAGGCGCACTGGGACGCGTTCTGGCACTTCTATCAGGACACGGGCAGCCGCAAATGGGGCCGCCCCTATCTGACACGCGCGTTCTTCAGCCTGATCGGCGAGCGCATGGCGGAGCGCGTGCTGTTGGTGCTGGCCATGGACGGCGACACGCCCGTGGCAGGCGCGCTCAACTTCATCGGCGGGGACTGCCTCTACGGGCGCTACTGGGGGGCGGTGCGCGACCTGCCCTTCCTGCACTTCGAGCTCTGCTACTACCAGGCCATCGACTACGCGATCGCGCACGGCCTCGCCCGCGTCGAGGCGGGGGCGCAGGGGCCGCACAAGCTGGCGCGCGGCTATGTGCCGGTGGTGACGACCTCGGCGCACCATATCGAGCACCCGGGACTGAGGCGCGCGATCGAGGAGTATCTCGACCGCGAACGCCCGGCGATCGCGGCGGACATCCGCGCGATGGAGAGCTTCACGCCCTACCGGCGCGGTTCATAGAGCCGGGCGCAGGCCCGGCCCGCCTGCTTTGCCGCGTAGAGCGCGACATCAGCCGCCTTGACGAGATCGGCGGCGTTTTCCGCGTGATCGGGATAGAAGGCGATGCCGACGCTTGCGGTGCTTTCCGTCGGGTCTTCGCCGCTCGTCGTTCCGGCATGAACCGCCTGCGCCGCAAGCGCCATCACCTCTTCGCCGTTCCGCCCGGCATCGGGAAGGATGATCGCGAACTCGTCACCGCCGAGGCGCGCGACCGACCCGATGGCAAACGCATCGCGCAGGCGCCGCGCGGCACGACGCAGCAACGCATCGCCCGCATCGTGGCCGAAGCCGTCGTTCACCGCCTTGAAGTGATCGAGATCGACAAGCATCAGCGCCATGCGGCCGCCGCGCGCATCCGTTTCCCGCATCGCGGCGAGCAGAAGCTCCTGGAAGCGGCCTCGGTTCGGCAGCTCGGTGAGCACGTCGTGCGCGGCGAGCCAGCGCAGGCGATCATCGCGTTCGCGCTGCTCGGTCATGTCCGTGCGCGTGCCGATCATGCGCAGCGCACGCCCGTTCGCATCGCGCTCCACGACGCGGCCGCGCTCGGCGACCCACACCCAGCCGCCTTCCTTGCAGCGCAGGCGATGCTCCAGGTTCACCATCGGCTGCTCGCCCTTGAGGCACGCGGTGATCCTGCGCAGAAGCTCCGCGAGATCATCGGGGTGAACATAGTCGGCGAAGCCCGCGGCGTGACCCTTCACCTCCTCGCTCGCATAGCCCTGAATCGCGAGCGCGCTGTCGCTGAGCCAGATGTCGCCCGACGCGATGTCCCAATCCCACACGCCGACGCGGGTGCCGTCGAGCGCGAGAGAAAGCCGCGTTTCGAGGCCTTGCAGCGTTTCGGTGGCGGCGCGGCGCTCGCTGACATCGATGACGGCACCGACATAGCCGTCGTAACGTCCACGGTCATCGAACTTCGGAGCGCCGACGTTGAGCACCCATGCGGTCGTGCCGTCGGCTTTCAGGATACGATATTCGATCGCGAACCGCTCCTGCCGCTCCGCTGCGGCATGGATTTCGCCCGGCACGATGAGCCGATCCTCTTCGTGCATCGTGAAAACCCAGCTTTCGTGCTGATCGGGGCTTGTTCCGGTAATCGCGTACCAGCTGTCGCTGACGAAACGGACGCGACGATCCGCATCCGCCATCCAGATCACGACGGGCAGCGACGCGGAAAATTGCCTGATCTGGGTTTCGTAGCGCTGGCGGAGCGCCGTCTCGCGCGCCAGTTCGGCGCGCAGCCAAGCAAGCTCGTCTTCACGCGACTCGGAAGACTTTGCGGGAAATGCTTTGATTTCCGATACTTTTCCAGACAACCGCGTCGCCAAGGCGCCAGTCCCCCTGCTGCTCACGACAGCAGGTATAGCAAGCGGCCATTTCGCTTTATTTGCAAGCCCCAAGCGCCTGATTTCTCAGGCTTGCAGTGATTCGGGCAAAAGCTAGTGGCGCGTCTGCATCAGGAACGCACGGGCCTCGCGCTGCGCCGCGGCGACCTCAGCGGGCGTCATCGACGCCGCGACTTCGCTGCGATCAAGCTGGGCGCGCTCGTCGCCCGACATGGCGGCAAGGTTGAACCACTTGTGCGCTTCGACAAGATCGATGTCGACGCCGCTGCTGCCGACCGCATAAGCGACGCCAAGCTCGTAGTACGCGTCCGGCTGGCCGGCCATCGCCGCCGCCATCTGCGCGTGGAGAAACTGGACTTCAGTGACTGGATGACTTGCCATTCGAAAATCCCCCTCAACGTGGGGAGATTTGGCGTGCCTTGTTCAAGAAATGGTTAACGCCGAAAAATGGCGGAAACACTGAAGCGAATCAGCCGAACAGCGAATTGGCCCGGCGGAACGCGAAGGCCTCCTGACGACCAGCGTGCGCCAGACGGACGCGGCCGGGCGGCATCGTGACGACGGCGCGGGTGCCCCGGCCCGGCGACGAGAGCAGCTTGAAGCTCGCCTCGTGCAGCTCCGCGAGCGCCTTGACGAGCGGCAGGCCGAGGCCGCTGCCGGCAAGCATACCCTTGTCATCGTGGCCGCGCGCGAACGGCTTCATTGCCGTTTCCATCGCGCGGGGCGACATGCCGGAGCCGTTGTCGCGCACCTCGATAAGCATACGATCGGCACGGTCGACGCGTGCGGCGATGGTGAGCTTCACCTTCTCGCCGCCGTACTTGAGCGCGTTGCTGGCGAGATTGACGAGGATCTGGCGGAGCATCCGCGCATCGGCATGAAGAAACGGCAGATCGGCCGCCATCTCGATCGCGACGCTCGCACCGCGCGCTTCGGCCATGGTCGCCAGCATACGAAGCACGGACGCGGCGAGCTGGCGGAGATCGACCTCGGTTTCGTCGAGCGGCGCGGCGTCCGCCTCGATACGGGCGAGATCGAGGATGGAATCGAGCGTCGAGAGCATTCCCTGCGCGGCTTCCCAGATCACCGCGTTCTGGCTGGCGGCGGCGTGTGTGCGGCCACTTTCGAGGCCGAGCGCGACGAGTTCGCTGTAGCCCGCGATGGCATTGATCGGCGTTTTCAGTTCGTGACTGAGATTGGCGGCGAGCATCCGGCGGTCGCGGCGGAGACGGCGCACCTCGTCGCGCGCGCTGCGGGCCTCGCGCTCCCTCGCTTCAACGACGCGGGCGAGCACCTGCGCGAGCTGAGGCCCGGAAATCCGTCCGATCGGCTCCGCCCCCATCACCACCGCGACCCCGCTGGTGAGGCAAAGCGCGATGTCGGCGCGGGCGAGGAGTTCGGCAGGTCGGATCGCGGCATCGATCGCCCG